>JABWBL010000099.1 GCA_013360535.1 Planctomycetaceae bacterium | reverse complement strand
GTGCGCAGGCGCGCTGGCAGGAGAGCGACGCGCTCGTCGACGCGCTCGCGGGCACCGGAATGCGCGGCGCGCCGCGGCCGGAGCTCGCACGGATCCTCGAGGCCCTCAACGCCGCTGCGCGCCCGTTCAAGCTCGCGCTCGACCTGCCCTCGGGCCTCGACTGCGACCTCGGAACGGCCGCCGGCGCCTGCTTCCGGGCCGACCTGACGGTTGCCTTTGCCGCCCAAAAACTTGGATTCGGCCACCCGGACGCCCGCCGCTGGACCGGAGCCGTCGTGGTGGCCGACATCGGCGTGCCCACGCGCTGGACGAGCCCTTCCGGACGCCCCTGAGGGGCGTCAATCCCGCGCAAGAGCGCAGGGGTGGCTGTGCGCGAACTTGCGGAGGCCGAGCCGCTCGTCTAGCGTCATCTGCCGTCCGCTCGAGCTCGGTCCGCTCCCTA
This sequence comes from Planctomycetaceae bacterium, assembly GCA_013360535.1. Taxonomy (GTDB): domain Bacteria; phylum Planctomycetota; class UBA1135; order UBA1135; genus F1-120-MAGs118. The sequence continues at coordinate 8,824 of JABWBL010000099.1, read as the reverse complement.
TCGTCCAAGGACCCGAAAGACACTCCCATGCGCACCTCACTTCACTGCACGGCGCTGGCCGCGCTCGCCCTCGTCGGCGCGGCGTGGCTCTCGTCCGGCGCTCCGGCCAACTCCGCCGGCGTCGACTTCTCGTTCCGCGAAGCCCCGATCAACGCCCGCGGCGTGATGGGCATGCGCGACCTCGCCGGCAAGCCGATCGTCATCGACTTCTGGGGCAAGAACTGACCCGGCTGCGTCGGGGGGTCCGTGCCGGCCTCCGTCAAGCTGCAGGAACAGTACGGCGATGATGTCCAGGTGATCTTCATCGAGTGCCAGAACACCGACAAGAACACCTACGAGGCCTTCGCCTGGAAGATGAAGTGGATGGGGAACGGCGCTCTGTGGACGAACGAGCGCGTGATCCCCACGACCGGATCCGGCCTGCCGGAAGTCGCCGTGATCGGCGTCGACGGCACCGTGCTGCTGCAGGGCCACCCCGGTGACTTCGGCAAGAAGCTCGAGGAGACCGTCGCGGCCGAAGTGAAGAAGTCGAAGGAAGCGCCCGAGGGCACTCCGGCTTCGCTCAAGAAGGCCTGGAGCACGTTCGCCAAGGGCGACGTGACCGGCGCTCTCGCCGAGGCCGACAAGGTCGGCGGCGACGAGGGCAGTGCGGCCCGAGCCGAGTTCGTGCGGCGCGTCGAAGCGCGTCTCGCGCGCGCCAAGCGCATGCTCGAGGCCGGCGATGTCGCCGAGACCGAGGCGCTCGTGGCTTCGCTCCAGAAGTCCTGCAAGGGCGCGCCGGACCTGCTCGCGCAGGTGAGCGAGCTCGCGACGCGCATCGCGAGCCCCGAGCTCGCCGCCGAGCGCGAGGCCGCCAAGGCCTGGTCGAACTTCTCCTCGAAGGTCGCCAAGGAGAAGCCCTTCGACGAAGGCAACGTCAAGAAGGCGCAGGCCATCGCGGACAAGCACAAGGGCACGAAGAACGGCGCCCGCGCCGCGCGCTTCGTCGAACTCTCGAAGATCAACCTGAACCGCTGATCTTCGGTCGCTGTCCCATCGAAGGGCCGCTCGCGTTCCCTCGCGGGCGGCCCTTTGTGTTCGGGGCTCGAGCGGCTCGGTTGCGCGCCGACAGTCTCGAGCGCGTTCTGCACGCACGGTGTTGGGAGCGAGCGGACGCGGTTCAGCGGCGCTGGTCGCCGTTCGTCGGCGGCGCAGTGGCGGGGCGCTTGGGGGCGAGGTCGGCGAGTTGCTTGGGCGTGGCTTCGGAGCCCTTGATGCGCACGGAGCCCTTGGTCTCGAGCGCGGGATCGATCGTGATCTTGCCGCAGGGGTTCGAGTTGAAGCCGGCGACGGCGACGGGGTCGAGCTCGAGCGCGCTCGAGGCGCCGGCGGTGAAGCGGTTGCGGCCGAGCAGCTGCACGTCCTTGCAGCCGCCGATCGCGACCAACGGCCGGTCGCCGCAGCCGGGCGCCATCTGGAAGTCGTTGTTCTTGAGGATCAGCGTGCCGTTGGAGACGCCGCCGCCGTCCCAGGCGACGAACGCGCCGGTGCCGTAGGGGACACCTTCGCGCGTGAGGCCGCGCAGCATCGAGTTGAAGCCCGCGCGGTAGCGGTTGTTCTCGAACACGGCGCGGCCGGTGTGGCGGCCGGCGAGCGTGAAGGCGCTCCCGCCCTTGAAGTCGTCGCCGCGCGCGATGCAGGCGTCCTCGACGGAGCAGTTGCGCACGAGCACGTTGCCGGTGCCGGGCACGCCGTCGCCGGGGCGGGCGGTGATCTGCAGGAACGTGCGGCCCAGCCGCGCGCCGTCGACGTTCTCGATCGTGACGTCGCCGACCAGGTTCTGGAGGTAGAAGCCGTGCTCGTGGCGGATGTCGCGCACGCTGGCGCGGCCGCGCACGCCGCGGAACTCGAAGTCGGAGAGGCTGTGGCCCCACACGCCCCACTTGGAGTTGGAACCCTGCCCGGTCGCGTGATCGAAGCCGCCGATCACGTGGCAGTCGAGGAACTTGAAGCCCTCGTGCCGGCGCTCGGGAGGCTGCTTGTAGAACATGATCCCGGCGCGATAGCCGCACACGATCGTCAAGCCCTCGAACGTGATCCAGCCTGCGCGGGTCTCCTGGTGGATCGAGATCGTGTCGCCGCTCGAGCGCGGCACGACGCGCACCTGTCCTTGCGCGCGCACGACGATCGGCTGAATCTGCGTTCCGCCGGAAATCGGCGCGTTCCAGTCGGACTTCTTGGCGAAGCCGACGGAGAAGGCCGGGTAGTCGCCGCTCGCGAGCTCGATCCGGCTGCCGGGGCCGCAGCGCGAGAGCGCGTCGGCGATCGGGTTCTTCGAAGGCTGCTCCTTCGCGCCGATGCGGATCGTGGTCGGAGTGCAAAAGATCGACTGCGCCGCGAGCTGGCCACCTTGGCTCAGCGCGGGCGAAGCGAGTGTGCCGAGCGCGAGCGCGAGGGCGGCGAGGAGTCGGAAGAACATCGTGCGGAGAATCCCGAGGGACTTGGGATCGTCGTCGATCGGCGCGGTTCCCGCAACCCGAGAGGCTCGCGCCAGCGCGCTCGCTCGCTATCGTGAGGCGCCCCATGCGCGGGCCCGTGCCGCCTGTCCGGAACCTGAACCGCGCCCCGTTCCTCCCGTTTTTCCCCTGCGAAACCTCTGCGCACCACGATGACCCGCCCGTTTCCCATCGCCCTGATCGGCCAGCGTTTCATGGGCCGCGCGCACTCCAACGCGTGGTCGCAAGTGACGCGGTTCTTTGATTCAGAACTGCAACCCGTGTTGCACACGATCGCCGCGCGCGACTCGGAGGGGCTCGCGCCCTTCGCGCGGCGCTGGGGCTGGCTCAACTCGACGACGGACTGGAAGCGGCTCGCGCGCGAGGACGCGGTCGAGCTCGTCGACATCGGCACGCCCAACGACGTGCACCGCGAGCAGGCGCTCGTGATGCTCGCGGCGGGCAAGCACGTCGCGTGCGAGAAGCCGCTCGCGGGCACGCTCGACGACGCGCGCGCGATGGCCGACGCGGCGAAAAAGGCCGCGAAGAAGGGCGTGAAGACCTTCGTGTGGTTCAACTACCGGCGTTGCCCGGCGGTGGCGCTCGCCTACAAGCTCGTGCGCGAGGGTCGGCTCGGTCGCATCCTGCATGTGCGCGCGCGTTACCTGCAGGACTGGGGCGGGCCGCAGACGCCGCTCTCGTGGCGCTTCCAGAAGAAGGTCGCCGGCTCCGGTGCGCACGGCGACCTCAACGCGCACATCGTCGACATGGCGCGCTTCCTCGTGGGAGAGGAAGTGAGCGAGGTGCACGGCGCGATCGAGCGCACGTTCGTCAAGGAACGACCGCTGCCGGGCAAGAAGGGCGAGACGGGCAAGAGTGACGTCGACGACGTCGTGCTGTTCCTCGCGAGCTTCGCGGGCGGCGCCACGGCGAGCTTCGAGGCCACGCGCCTCGCGATTGGCCACCAGAACGACAACGGCATCGAGCTCAACGGCGAGAAGGGCTCGCTGCGCTTCTCGTTCGAGGACATGAACGTGCTCGAGCTGTGCGAGGGCGGCGATGCGCGCACCGGCGGCTGGAAGCGCATCATGTGCACGTCGGCCGGCAACCATCCGTACGCGGCGAACTGGTGGCCGGACGCGCACGTGATCGGCTACGAGCACGGCTTCACCAACATGGCGGCCGACATCCTGCGCACGCTCGCGGGCCTCGAGCCCGAAGTGCCGCTGCCCGACTTCGCCGACGCCTACCAGACCCAGCGTGTGCTCGAGGCGGCGCTCCAGAGCGCGCGCCAGCGCCGCGCCATCAAGCTCTCCCAGATCAAGTAGCCCTCCACGAGGAAATCGCCATGCCCCGTCCGCTCTGCCTGTTCACCGGCCAGTGGGCCGACCTGTCGCTCGAGACGCTCGCGAAGAAGGCCAAGTCGTTCGGCTACGACGGCCTCGAGCTCGCTTGTTGGGGCGACCACTTCGAGGTCCAGCGCGCGCTCAAGGAGAAGGACTACTGCAAGAAGAAGTGGGAGCTGCTCGCCGACTGCGGCGTGCAGAGCTTCGCCATCTCCAACCACCTCGTCGGTCAGGCCGTCGCCGACCGCATCGACGAGCGCCACAAGTCGATCCTGCCGCCCGACATCTGGGGCGACGGCGATCCGTCCGGCGTGCGCAAGCGCGCGCAGAAGGAGATGATCGACACCGGCAAGGCGGCGCGGAAGTTCTTCGACGCGGCGCCGGTGGGCGTGAAGGAGCAGCTCGCGCGCTCCAAGCGCACGACCGTCGTCGGCTTCACCGGCAGCCCGATCTGGCACCTGCTCTACTCGTTCCCTCCGAATCTCCCGTCGCAGATCGACGAGGGCTTCGCCGAGTTCGCGAAGCTGTGGAAGCCGATCCTCGACGCCTACGACAAGGTCGACGTCAGCTTCGCGCTCGAAGTGCACCCGACCGAGATCGCCTTCGACATTCCCAGCACGCGCCGCGCGCTCAAGGCGCTCGGCAACCATCCGCGCTTCGGCTTCAACTTCGACCCGAGCCACTTCGGCTACCAGGGCGTCGACTATCTGGGCTTCCTGCGCGAGTTCGGGGCGCGCGTGTGGAACGTGCACGTCAAGGACGTCTGGTGGTCGGATCGGCCGACCCCGGCCGGCGTGTTCGGCGGCCACACGGACTTCGGCAGCGACGGGCGCTTCTGGGACTTCCGCTCGCCGGGCCGCGGGCGCATCGACTTCGAGGGCATCGTGCGCCTGCTCAACCTGCTGGGCTACCAGGGCCCGCTGACGGTCGAGTGGGAGGACATGCTGATGGACCGCGAGTTCGGGGCGAGCGATGCGGCGGCCTTCGTCCGCAAGCTCGACTTCCCGCGCTCCGGCCTCGCCTTCGACGCGGCCTTCGCGAAGTAGCGTCGGCGGCGGGGCGCTGGGCCGCCGGGAAGGAAATTCCTGTCCAATGACCCGCTTTCGGGGCACTTGGGGCCTGTCCCGGCCGCTTCGGCGGCGTGGGATAGACTTCCTTCCGTCCCATGCGAATCCTCCCGCTCGCGCTCGTCTTGGCCCTCGGGGCCGCGCAGGTCTCCGCGCAGGTCGGCTCCGACGCCGGCCCCGATCAGGTCGTCGACTACCCGAACGCGGCCACTCTCGCGGGCGCGGTGCCCAACCGCTCGCCGATCGAGTGGCTGACCGGCGACGGCAACAACGCGACGGAGAACATGATCCTGCGTTGGGTCGAGGGTCAGGGGCTGGTGGAGTCCCACGTCGTGCAGACGGCCGGCGGGACGGTCTTCGGCTGGCCTTCGGACTGGATCCGCATCAACGGCACGTACTACGGCAGCGACGTCGCGCTGCGCCAGCTCTACACCGTCAACCCGTCGACCGGGCTGGCGACCGTCGTCAACGCGACGCAGTGGTCGAGCACGTGGTCGAACGTCATGTCGCTCGCCTACGACCCCGTCGGAGACCGCATCTTCGCCGTCGACTTGAACCGCAAGCAGCTGCTGCGCATCAACCGCACGACGGGCGCGATCACCGGTGTGGGGAGCACGACGCTTGCGGGCTACCAGCAGGTCAAGTCGCTCGCGTGGCACGAGCCCAGCTCGACGCTCTACGCGATCGACAACAATTCCAAGCGCCTGCTGCTGATCAACCCGAACACGGGCGCGGTCACGCAGTCGATCCTCGTGCAGATCGCGGCCACGCGCCAGTTCGAGGACATCATGTTCTACCGCGGCGAGCTCTACGGCTCCTACGCGGGCATCGCCGGCGGCATCCTCGACTACACGCAGCTCGCGCGCATCGACCTCACGACGGGCGCCGTGATCCCGGTGAGCTCGATCGTCCCCGAGGCCAGCGCGCACACGTGCTTCGTGGTGTCGCTGCCCGAGATCGCCGAGTGGTCGCAGCTCTCCGGCCCCGGCGTCGCGACGTTTGCGGACCCGACGAACCTCGGCACGACGGTGAGCTTCTCCGCTCCGGGCGTTTACGAGCTCGCGCTGACGGTCGTCACGGACAACGGGCTCGTGGTCGACACCGTCTTCGTGACCTCCGACGGCTGCCCCAACGATCCGAACAAGATCGCGCCGGGTTCTTGCGGCTGCGGCGTCAGTGACGTGGACAGCGATGGCGACGGCGTGGTCGACTGCGACGACAACTGCCCGCAAGTGGCCAACCTCGATCAGGCGGACTTCGACGGGGACGAAATCGGCGATGCCTGTGACAACTGCGTCGCGCTCGTCAATCCGCAGCAGGAAGACTGCGACGGCGACGGTGTGGGGGATGCGTGCGAGCTGCAGGCCGGGACGCAGCTCGACCTCAACGCCAACGGCACTCCCGACGATTGCGAGATCGTCCCGGGCACGGTGTTCTGCTCGGGCGACGGAAGCGGCACTCCCTGCCCGTGCAACAACGTCAGCGCGCCGGGTGAAGGCTGCGTGAACTCGACCGGGGTCGGCGCGCGCATCCAGAGCCTCGGCGGCGTGAGCTGCTCGCTCGACAACACGCTGATCCGCGTGTCGCAGATGCCGCCGAACAAGGCCGGCATCGTGTACATGGGCACGCTGCAGAAGAATGGCGGCGCGGGGAGCGTGCTCGGCGACGGTCTGCGCTGCCTCGCGGGCCAGAACAAGCGCTTCTCGGTGCGCGTGGCGGACGCCAACGGCGTCTTCGACCGCCAGCAGATGGTCGCCGCCTCGAACGGGCTGATCACGCCCGGCTCGACGTGGCACTTCCAGTGCTGGTACCGCGACACGAACCTGCCCTGCGGCAGCCAGCAGAACTTCACCAACGGCCTGTCCCTGACGTTCGTGCCCTGAGCGCGGCGCCAGGCCCCGCGTCCCCGGCGGTCCGATCGGCTATCTTCTCCCGGCTCATGGCGCGCCCTGCTCCCCAGAGCCCCGCATCGAACGTGGCCGCACTGCCGCTGGTGGTGCGGGCGGCGTTTCCGCTGCTGCTCGTCGTGCTCGTGGCGCTCGCGTTCTGGCCCTGCGTCGATGCGCAGTTCGTCGCGCTCGACGACGACGCGAACTTCGAGATGAACTTCCTGTTCCGCGGCCTTGGGGCCGAACAGCTGAAGTGGATGTGGAGCGGTTACCACTACGGGCACTGGCATCCGCTGACGTGGTGGACCTTCGGGCTCGACTACGTGCGCGCCGGGCTCGATGCGCCGGCGTTCCACCGCACGAACCTCGTGATCCATCTCGCGAGCGTGCTGGCGTTCTGGGCGCTCGCGCTCGAGGTTCTGCGCTGGTGCGCGGGCTGGGTGAGCGCGCGGGGCCGCCCGGTCGAGCTCGAACGCTCGAAGGCGCTGGCGCTCCACGCCTGCGCCGCGCTCGCGACGGTCGCGTGGGCCGTGCATCCGCTGCGCGTCGAGAACGTCGCGTGGGTGACGGAGCGCCGCGACCTCCTGAGTGCGCTGTTCCTGTTCGTCACGGCGTACGCGTACCTGCGTGCGGCGCGGGCGGACAGCGCGCGGGTCGCGTGGTTCGCGCTCGCTCTCGGCGCCTACGCGCTCTCGCTCGCGTCGAAGGCGTGGGGCATGACGTTGCCAGTCGTGCTGCTCGCACTCGACGTTTATCCGCTCCGGCGGGCGCGCGCAGGCGAGCGCGAGGGCCGAGGCTGGGGCTCGCTGGTCGTGGAAAAGCTGTGGTTCGTGCCGTTTGCGGCCTGGACGGCATGGCAAGCGTCGGCGGCGCAGCGCGCGATCGGCGCGACGGTGAGCTTCGACGAACACGGCTTGCTGCACCGCGCGGCGCAGGCGAGCTACGGGCTGTGCTTCTACGTCCTCAAGACGCTCTGGCCCACCAACCTCGGTTGCCACTACCTGCTGGAGCTCGGCTTCGATCCGCTGCAGCCGGTGTACCTCGCCGCGATGGGCGCGGTGGTCGCCGTGACCGTGACGCTGTTCGTGCTGCGCCGACGCTGGCCCGCGCTGCTCGCGACCTGGTTCGTGTACGGCGTGCTCGTGTCGCCGGTGCTCGGACTGTTGCAGAGCGGATCGCAGAAGGTCGCCGACCGTTACGCGCAGGTTGGAGCGGTGCCGCTCGTGCTGCTCGTGGCGGGAGCGTTGCTCGTGCTCGTCGTGCGAAACGAGCAGGCGCTGGCGAAACGCACGTGGGCGGTGCTCGCCGCGACCGTCGGGCTCGCCGGAGTCCTCGCCTTCGCCACGAACCGCCAGACGCGCTGTTGGAACGACTCCGAGGCGCTGTTCCGACAGGCCGTGAAGGTCGAGCCCGACAACTACTTCGTGCTGCACAACCTCGCGGCGACGCTCTACCGCCGTCAGGCCTGGGAAGAGGCGATCGAGTTCGAGCGCCGCTCCGTCGCCGCGCATCCGGGCAAGGGCAACGAGCTCGCGCGCCACACGCTCGGCATCCTGCTGCAGTACGCCGGGCGCAAGGACGAGGCGGAGCAAGCCTGGCGCGACAGCATCGAGTGGACTCCGGGTCCGGTCGACCCGCGCTGGGCCGGACGGCCGGACTTCTGGCTGCCCGATCCTTCGACCTGTCTCGCGGCGCTCAAGCCGCTCTACCTGCAGCGCAGGCAGGCCGACGAGCTGATCGCGCTCCACGAGCGCGGCATCGCGCGTCGTCCGGACGTGGCGCAGCTGTACGTCGACCTCGACCAGTTGCTCGCCGGCGCAGGTCGCGGGACCGAGCGCGTCGCCTTGTGGGAGAAGGCCGAAAAATCGGGCCGTCTCGCGCGGCCGCAGGTCGAGCTGGGGCGCGCGCGCTCGCTGGTCGCCGCGGGCCAGCTCAAGGAGGCGGAGCCGTACGTGTTCCGCGCGGCGACCGTCGAGCGGGGCAAGGTGCAGGAACTCGTCGACGCGCTGGCGAAGGCCGCCGCGAGCCGCGGGATCGAAGGCGGCGTC
>JABWBL010000726.1 GCA_013360535.1 Planctomycetaceae bacterium | reverse complement strand
CTGCACCGGCGAGCGCCGCCGCAGCTCCCGCGACCAGCGCACGATCCGCCTCCGGATCCGCGGCGAACGCTCTCGCGACCGCGAGCATCGCCGCCGCGCGCTCCGGCACAGGCTCGAGCGCCGCCAGCAATCGCGCACGTTCGGCCGGATTTGTCGCCAACGCCACTTGCCGCGCCGCTTCTTCCAGCTCGCCACGCACGACCGCCACCGTCAGGTCCTGCGCCTCCGTTTGCGCAGCCTGCGTCGGCATCCAGCTCAGCAACACGAGTAGGGCAGGGGACATCGGGGGCTCGTCTCGTGGGCACCTAGGCGCGCACGACCCCAAGGGTGACACTCCGACTACCGTTGTCGAGCCCCCGCCGACCGATTGGCCTCGGACGCACTTGAGTGGCGTCGAACCGACGTGCGCGCGCCGGCACCGCTAGGATGCAACCGATGTCCCGCCGAAGACCGTTTTCGCGCGTCGTGCGTTCCCTCGCGCTCGCCGTCGTCGTGCTCTACCTCCTCGTCGTCGTCGGCTGCGCCGCGGTCCAGCGGAAGCTGCTCTATTTTCCGTCGCATGAGGAGGTGTCGAACGGGCGCCTCGAGCCGTGGATCGAGAACGGCGAGAGTTGGGGCGCGCGGCGGATCGTCGAGCGGCCGAGCGCGGTGTGGCTCGTCACGCACGGCAATGCGGGGCAGGCGGCGCAGCGCGAGTACATCGTCAATTTGCTGCCCGCGGAGGCCGACGTGTACGTGCTCGAGTATCCGGGTTACGGCGCGCGCTCCGGCGATCCGTCGCGCGCGAGTTTCGACGCCGCTGCGAGCGCGGCGTGGCGGCGTTTGGGCGAGCTGCACCCCGACCTGCCGCGCAACGTGCTCGGCGAGTCGATCGGCACCGGACCCGCTTCGCAGCTCGCGCTCGACGCGCGCCCGCCTGACTTGATCGTGCTCGCCGTGCCCTTCGATCGCCTCGTCGACGTCGCCGCGCAAGCGCTGCCCTGGCTGCCGGTGCGCTGGATCCTGTGCGACGACTGGGACAACGTCGCGGCACTCGAGCCCTTCGCAGGTCGCCTCGTGATCCTCGCCGCCGAGCACGACACCGTGATCCCGACCGAGCACGCGCTCGCCCTCGCCCGCAGCCTGCCTCGCGCCGAACTCCGCAAGCTCCCCGGCGGCCACAACGACTGGTCGCGCCACGTCGCGCCGCACTCGCTGCGCTGAGCTCGCAGCGTCACACCAGCTCATCATCCGGCACGCGCTCGACTTCGAGCGGGCGGTCGGGGCGTGAGGTGAGGCCGTAGGTGAGCTTGACGGGCGTGGCGCCGAGGGCTTCGGCGATCGTGGCGAGTTCGGTTTCGAGCGTCGCGGTCGAGAGCTTGCCGTCGGGCAGCACGATGGCGGCGACGGGGCGGCCGGAGGCGGAGCGGGCGACGGCGCGGACGTAGCGGCCGGGGTGGCGGGCGACGTCGGGGAGTTCGTCGCCGACAAGCTCGGCGGCCTCGTGGCGCAGGTGGTCGAGCACGAAGTCGACCTTGGCCTCGTCGAGCAGGCGCGG
>JABWBL010000098.1 GCA_013360535.1 Planctomycetaceae bacterium | reverse complement strand
GGCCGAGGCTCGCGACGAAGCTCCACGAGAAGCCGGACGACGAGCCCGCGCCGACTCCGGCGGAGCCGCCCGCCGGCGCCGGGCCCGTGGTGGCCTTGAGTGCGATCTCGCGTCTCACGACGTGCGCCATGCTAGCTCGGGCGGACCTTCCCGGGGTGGGCAAGGTCGCTGGGGAAAAGACCGCAGGCGCCTCAGAGACCGTGAAGGAACTCACGGCCTCGACGTCCGGCGCCGCCAGGCGACGGCGAAATCAGCATTCTGAGAGCTCGTTTCCTCATTCCTGCACGAGCTCTCAGAGGCTCATCTGCACGCCAAACACCAGCCCCAGCCCCTGCGCATCGATGCCCGAGCCGTGGACGCGGTAGTCCTCGTCGAACAGGTTGTGCAGGCCGAGGTTCCAGGTCGTGCCGCTCGAGGGATCACCGACTGGCCCGCCGGCGTCGAGGTCGACACGCGTCCAGCCGTTGGTGCCGTTGGGATCGATGCGCGGGTCGCCGAGGTCGGCGGGCGAGAGCTTGTTCTGGGAAGTCGCAAAGTGGAACGAGGCGCTCGCCCAGCCGAACCAGCCCTTGGGCTGCGCGGGCTCGTACATCAGCGCGAGGCTGCCGTGCAGCGGCGGGATCTTGCTCGCGGGCTTGTCGTCGAAGGGCTTCCCGCCGTTGATCGTGTCGACGAAGTCGTCGTACTGCTTGCCGTAGGTGTATTCGAGGTAGGTCTGGATCGCGTAGGGCGACTGCGGGCCGCCGAGCTTGCGGCGATAGCGCGTCTCGAGGCCGAAGAGCTCGAGATCGCCGGCGTTCTCGCGGATGTAGGTCTCGTCGCCGATCGGCCCCCCCGGCGTCGGGTCGCTCACCAGGCGCCGCCCCATCACGTCGCTGATCTCGTTGTGGTAGAGCGCGAGCGACCAGCTCCACTGCTCGCGCGTCATGTCGAGCGCGAGCTCCTGATACAGCGACTCCTCGGGGTCGAGGTTGGGGTTGGCGAGCTCGGTGCCGCCGTTGAACGAGGCGCTGCGCGCGAGCTCCGAAAGGTTCGGCGCGCGGAAGGCCTGCGCCAGCGTCGCGGTGACGCGCACGCCCTCGGCGAGGTCGCGTGCAGCCTGCAGCGAGCCCGTGAGCGCGTCGAAGTCGCCGTCGACGTCGTCACCGGTCGTCGTGTCGTCGAAGCCGAACTCGAAGTAGGAGTAGCGCAGGCCCGCGGTGAGGTCGAAGGCCTCGAAGGCGTAGATCTCGTCGCGCAGGAAGACGCCGCTGTACAGGTAGGTCGAGTTCGGCGCGAAGTTGCCGAGCGCGCTGGTCGCGACGTTGGTGTTGATGTTGACGTTGGTGCGCTTGGAATCGACGTCGTCGTAGTCGAGGTCGAAGCCCCAGGTCACGAGGTGCGTGTCGCCGATCGCCTTGCGCCAGTCGGCGCCGATGCCGCCGGTCTCGACGTTGTCCGTCTCGAGGCGGCGCGTGCTCGAGCCGCGCGAGCGGATCTGGCGGTTCTCGTTGTACTCGCGCAGCGAAAGGCGCACCTGCATGTCGTCGGAGAAGCCGGTGCTCTTCTCGTTCCAGGCGAGCAGGTAGCGCTCGCGATCCTGCAGCGTGAAGAAGTTCTCGGCGTCGGAGGGCTGCGTCTGCTGGAAGCCGACGTTCATGCGGTCGGAGCGCGGGATGCCGAAGTCGCGCGTGCGCATGGCCGACAGGCGCAGGTAGCCCGTGTCCGACAGGCGGTGCTCCCACGATCCGTACCACGACTGCCCGTGGTAGCCCGTGTTCTCGACGTCGCCGTCGCCCGAGCGCAGCTTCTGCCAGTCCTGGAACGAACCGCCGAGCAGCACGCCGTCGTTCTCGAAGCCGTAGGAGAGCGAGCCGAACTCGCGCGCGCCCTCGACCGCGGTGTTGGCGTCGACGCCCGCGACCGCGCGCAGGCGCTGGTCCTGGTCGCTGAGCCCTTCGCGCGCCGCGGCCGCCCGCGACTTGGTCCAGATCAGGATCGTGCCGCCGAGCGCGTCCGAGCCGTACAGCACGCCGGTCGGGCCGCGCACGATCTCGACGCGCTCGACGTTGGTCGGGTCGATGCCGTTGAGCGACTGGTTCGGGCCGCCGCGCGTCGCGCCGTCGTTCAGGCGCACGCCGTCGACGACGATCAGGACCTGGTTGCCGATCAGGCCGCGGAGGATCGGCGCGCCGCCGCCGAGGTTGGTCTCCTGCACGAAGACACCGCTCGCCTTCGCGATCGCGCGCGGCAGGGAGCGCTCGCCGGTGGCCTTCAGCTCTTCGGCGGTGATCACTTGCTGCGCCATCCCGGAAGTCGTCGCCGTGCGGCTCGCGCGCGGGGCGGTGACGAAGGTCTGGGACACGCTCGCCTGCGACGACTTGGGAGCGGCGGGTTCGGTGCCGGTTTCCTGCAGGGCGAGGAAGAGGGGCAGTAAGGCCATGGCGTGGGACGGTGGAGTGCGGGAGCCGGCGAAAGAAGCGCGACCTCGCGCCCGTGCCGCCGGAGGGGTCAGGGGCGCCCTTGAACGGAACGCACCCCGAGCGGTTCAATCCGTCCGCCAACGCCGACAACGAAAGCCGGAAATCCGCAGCGTGGATCGCCGGGAGGCTCACGCTCACCAGACGACGCCCGGGGCAGCAACGGCGCACCACGAGGCGCGACCCGCCGGGTCGCAAGTGCCGACAACGAGCGCGGACGAACGCGCGACACGGCCAACCTGGGAGGCAGGTTGGAGCGGGCGAAGGGATTTGAACCCTCGACATCCACCTTGGCAAGGTGGCGCTCTACCACTGAGCTACGCCCGCGTGTTGTCAGCCCCGTCGCTCCCCAAGGGAAGCGGCGAGAGGCGGAGAGGATAGCGACGGCGAGGAGCTTGGCAAGCCCCCAGCTGCGCCGCCGTCCCTAGAAGCCCTTGCCCGCGAGGAACTGGACGGCGCCGAGGATCTCGGTGCGGCCGTGCCGCTGGTCGATCTCGAGCACCTTGAGCGCGGTCGAGGGCGTGTATTCGCTCACCAGACGGAAGTCGACTTCCCCAGAACCGGGCGGCATCTGGTACTCACCGTCCGCGGCGTCCTGCAGGTGGATGCCGACCATGCGACCGGCGTAGGACTCGAGCCAGCGCCCCTGGCCCGGCAGGCCGGCCTTCTCGCGCATGTGGATGCGGCCGACGTCGTGCCAGTAGCCCAGTCCTCGCTTGGAGAGGTCCTCGAGCACCCAGCCGACGGCTTCGAAGTTGAGCAGGTCGTCGATCTGCAGGCCGGGCTCGATCGCGAGCTTGCTCGCGGGGAACTCCGACATGAGCTGGTGCAGCGAGCGGCAGAGGTGCTCGAGCTGGCGCTGGCCCTTCTTCTGCACGCGGAGCACGAAGTCGCGGACCTTCTCGGCGATCTCCTCGGTCAGGCCGTCGCGCGCGAGCTCGAGGTTGAGCACCTCGGCCTCTTGCCGCAGCTTCGGATCGGCGACCGAGCTGCCGCGCAGCACGACCGCGGGCGCCTGCAGCTTCTGCGCCAGCTGAAGGTGGCGACGCACCGAGCCCATCGCCTGCTCGCGCTCGTCCGCGTTTGGGCTCGACAGCAGCTGGCACACGGGCCGTTCGTTCGAGGGCTTGAGGCAGCCCGAAACCACGGAAGTGACGCGAATGCCCGTCTCGCGCTGCGAGTCGACGAAGCCGTTGAGCGTCGGCGGCGTCTCGGCGCAGCCCAATTCGAGCTTGCGGAAGCCCATCGCGACGGCGGCGAACGCCTGGTCCTCGATGGTTCGCAGGCGCGTCCCGAAGCACGAGGTCGAGAGCACGAACTCGTTGGGGATTCCGGGGGCAGTCACGGCGCGGGGAGGGGGCTAGGGACGGTCGGCGGGGAGGTTCGTCGCGGGCGGGTGGCGCTCTTCATCGGCTGCGGCTCCCTCGCGACGGGAGTCCGGCCCCCGGTGAGGCGGCCGAACTCGCTGCACGAAGTTCCCGAAGCGGACCGGAGCGGGCCCGGGGCTCGGAAAGAATCGACACAACCTGCATGGGTGCAATCAAGGGGCAAGCCGCTTTCGGGGCGGGAGCCGAAGCCCCCGCGTCGCGGCAAGTACGGATCGGGCCCGCGGTCGGGAAGTCCTTTCCGGACGAAGTCGCGGGGTCTCTAGCCCGCGCAGGCCGCCGGGTCTCAAACCGGGCCGTGCAAGCGTGCCGGAGGCGCCGCAGAATCGCCCCGTGCTCCGCCCGACCGTCCTCGCGCCCGCCCTCGCCGCCACCGCGCTGCTCGCCGCCTGCGCCCGTGCCCAGACGCCGGAGCCGGTCGCGCCGCCCCCCCACAACGTGGTCGTGATCGTGCTCGACGACGTCGGCGTCGATCTCGTCGGCGCCTACGAAGTCCTTTTTCGCGAGCGTGGCCGCGCGCCCGGAACTCCGGCCGCGACCCCGGCGATCGACGCGTTCGCGCGCGAGGGACTGCTCTTCACGCACGCGTGGACCGTGCCGACTTGCAGCCCGAGCCGCGCGCGCCTGCTCACGGGCCTGCACGCGCGCTCGAACGGCATGGGTTCGGTCGTGAAGGACGCGGGCGACGACAGCGAAGCGAGCGCGGGCAACGCCGGGCTCTCGCTCGCGCTTCCGATCTTGCCGCAGGCGCTGCACGCCACGCCGCGACCGTACGCATGCGCCGCGGTCGGCAAGTGGCACCTCGCGGACGTCGCGCAGCTCGCGGAATTTCCGGCGCATCCGCTCGGGCAACCGGTCGGCACGTGGTTCGAGACTTACTCCGGCTCGCTCTTCAACCTGCAGGCGCCGCCGGACACGAAGCGCAATGCGGGGTACGCGAACTGGCTCAAGACGACGATCGCGCGCGATGGCACGCTGAAGCAGGAGCCCAAGCGCGTGCCGCCCGCGGAGAACTATCCGACGAGCGACACGACGGCCGATGCGCTCGCGCTCGTGCGTTCGTTGCCCGAGCCGTACTTCCTCTACGTCGCCTACAACGCCGCGCACGCGCCGGTGCACGACGTGCCGGGTGCGACCGACAAGCCCGAGGGCCATCCCGCGCGCCTGCGCGCCGTCGTGAGCGAGCTCGATCGCCAGGTGGGAACGCTGCTCGCCGTGCTCGACCTCAGCGACACGACGGTCGTGCTCGTCGGAGACAACGGCACGGAGTCCCGCGGCGTCCTGCCGCCTTTCGATCCGGCGCATTCGAAGGGAACGTTGCACGAGGAAGGCTGTCGCGTTCCATTCGTCGTGCGCTCGCCGCGGCTCGCGCCGAAGCTCGTCGGGCGCGCGAGCGACGCGCTCGTCGGCTTCGAGGATGTCTACGCGACCGCAGTCGAGCTCGCAGGAGCGAAACTGCCGCCCAACACCGCGCGCGACTCACGTTCGCTCGTGCCGCTGTTCGAGGGCCGCGCGACGCAAGTGCGCGAACTCCACTACACCGAAAGCTTCTTCCCGAACTTCACGCCGGATCCCGCGACCGGTGCGCCGCCCCCGAACTTCCGCGCGCGCCGCCACAACCAGGCTGTCACCGATGGACGCTTCAAGCTCATCCGCGAGACCGTGAGCGCCGGAACGACGCCGGAAGTTCGCGAGCAGCTCTTCGACCTCGCGCACGGCGGCCCAGACCACTCCCCGGACTGGTTCGAAGCCCACGACCTGCTGCTCACGCCGCTCGCCGCCGACAGCGACGCCTCGAAGGCTCTTCTGCGCCTGCGCACCGAGCTCGACTCGCGCTACCCGTCGCTCGCGCGCTGAGCGCTACTTCTTCGGCTCGCGCACGCGCAGCACGAACGGCTCCGCGGCGATTTTTATGCCGACCGGTGCGGTCCGGTGCTGGTAGTTGAACGAAGGTCCGTACTCCAGGCGCAACCGCCAGTCGCCGTCCGTCAACTCGAAGCGTCTCGACAGGTCGAGCTGCCACGAACCCCGCCCGGAACTCCTTGCGGACGACTGTCCGGGGCGAAGTCGAGTCCTGCTGCTGGCGCCACCGCCGTAGATCGGCTCCCAAACAGACTTGGGGGTCACGCCCGCTTCGTTGGGCTCGAACGTCGCGAGGATGTGATCCGTTGCAATGGAGCTCACGCTGAAAGACTCCTCCGAATCCACGTTCTGCAAGGCCACGCGCAACGTGACGGGCAGAGCGAAGCTCTCCTGCTCCAGATCCGCCGCGTGAATCACGAGCCGGCAAGGATCCGGCCGACGTTGCGCGCGTCGCAGCGCGATCAGCCACGAGAGCTCATCCAGCGTGACTTCCGCATAGCGCCTTTCGGCCTCGGCCTTGCGCCCTTGCTCGAGCTGTCGCTGCAGGAACGCGATCCACCGCTCGCCGCCACGGCGCGCCATCTCGAGCGCGACACACTCGAGCCGGCAGTTCTCGACGCTATCGACCTTGGCGACCTCCGCGATCCTCTCGAACTCACGCTCAAGCCCGTCGTCGTCGAAAGCGGCGAGCAGCTCCGCGTCGTCGACCGCGGCCAGCACGACGGAGCCAAGATTCAGGATCTTGCCGTTCGCCAGCGCCGGCACGACGCCGACCCAACTGCCCACGCCGTCGATGCGCAGTCGCAGCTCGATCACTCCAGCCGACTCATCCGGAAGGAGAATCTCGAGGCGGCCGGTGGCGTCCGTCGTTTCGTCGGAGCTGCGAACGCCGCCCGAGCTCGACTTCTCCGTCCGGAGGTGGGAGTAGAGGTCCATGAAGAGCTCTCGATCGCGCAGGGGCACACTCCGCTTGTCGACGAGCTGCACGATCACGCCGCGCGGTTCCGGCCGTTCGCTGGGCGTCACGACAAGCCGTTCGCCAGGAAACAGCGGGCCGAGAATCCGCTCCGTCTTCGGCTCCATCACGTCGGGCCGATCGACCTGGTACTCAAGTTCGAGCCCGGGCTCGACGTAGGGAAACAGCGCCACACCATCACGCACCGCGACACGCCATGGACACTCCGACAGCCAGAAGTTGGCGCCGAGCTCCTCGCGTATCGCCTTGCGCAACCGCACCTGCCGACCCGCGTTCGCGTCAAATCGCAGGATCACGCTGCCGCAAGGCGGCAAGTGGAGCTCGGCCTTCGGCAGCGGCCTCTGCGTGGCGTCGAACGCGAGCTCCACGGAATCCGCCGTGGGCACCGCCGCCAAGACGACCATTCCCGTGTTCGACGTCGAACGCAGGACTACCTGCGCGTGCGGGAAGCGCGCCACGCCTGACGCGTCGCTGTTCACCACCGCTGCGTACATGCGCATGGGGCCGCGCATGCGTTTGGGTTGGGCATTCGAATACGCGACTGGCACTCCCGCGGCGGGCTTGCCGGATGCGTCGAAGACGTGCACGTCGAAGGAGAAGTCGGGCTCGAGCCGCAGCTCGACCTCGCCCTCGCCCGTGCCCACGATCACTCGACCGCCCCACTGCTCGCCACTGCGTGCGCTCAACAGCACGTAGCTTTCTGGAACCCCGATCGCGCTGAAGTCGAGCGTCGCGGCGCCCGACGCGTCGGACACCGCGCGCAGCTTCGTCGCCTCGCGTTCGGCTTCCCACTCGCCGATTTCCGAGAGCGGAATGCGCTCGCGCCGGCGCTCTTCGACGTGCTTCACGACGACCGCACGCACGTCGGCGCCCTTCACGGCGGCGCCGGTCGCTGCGTCGACGACGCGGATCGAAACGGACTGGGCCTGCGCCGCGAGCGAGAGGGCGAGCGCGAGCCCCAGGGAAAGGAGGTGTCGCATGGCCACAAGAGTAGCCCGCGACGCGGAGTTCGTAACCGAGGCGGCGGAATCGCTCCGCCGCGCGCTCAGACCTCGACCTTGCCCTTGGCGCCGAGCAGGGCGGCGTGGCGCGCGAGCAGCGGCTCGACTTCTTCGGCGAGGTACTCGTCGACCTGCTGCGGCGCGCGGCCGACGTAGCGCGCGGGATCGAGCAGGCTGTCGATGCGGTGCGCGACCTTCGCGAAGGCCGGATCGCCGTGGAGCAGGTCGCGCAGCGGGTTCTTGCCGCCTTCCATCTTCACGACGCGCGCCGCCTCGCGTGCGTGCACGCGAATCGCCTCGTGAATCTCCTGGCGATCGCCGCCGGCCTTGACGGCCTCCATCATCAGGTGCTCGCTCGCGAGGAACGGCAGCTCCTCGTCGAGGTTGCGGCGCACGACGCCGGGATAGACGACGAGGCCCGCGGAGACGTTGAGGTAGACCTGCAGGATCGCGTCGGTCGCGAGGAACATCTCCGACGTCGCGAGGCGCCGGTTGGCGGAGTCGTCGAGCGTGCGCTCGAACCACTGGTTGGCGGCGGTGTGCGCGGAGTTGTCGAGCAGGCTCATCACGAAGCGCGCGAGCGCGCAGATGCGCTCCGAACGCATCGGGTTGCGCTTCCACGGCATCGCGGACGAGCCGATCTGCTTGTCCTCGAAGGGTTCCTCGAGTTCCTTGCGGTTGGAGAGCAGGCGCACGTCGGTCGCGAACTTGTGCGCGGCCTGCGCGATCTGCGAGAGCACCTGCGCGACGCGGAAGTCGGCGAGGCGCGGATAGGTCTGGCCCGTGACGCCAAACGTGCGCTCGAAGCCGAAGGCGGCGGTGATGCGGCGGTCGAGCTCGCGCACCTTCGCGTGGTCGCCGTCGAAGAGCTCCATGAACGAGGCCTGCGTGCCGGTCGCGCCCTTGATGCCGCGGAAACGCAGCGTCTTCTCCTCGTGTTCGAGCTCCTCGAGCGTCTGCACGAGGTCCTGGATCCACAAGGTCGCGCGCTTGCCGACGGTCGTCGCCTGCGCGGGCTGGTAGTGCGTAAAGCCGAGCGTCGGCAGCGCGCGGTGCTCGCGGGCGAAGCGTGCGAGCTGGTCGATCACGCTCACGAGCTGGCCACGCAGGATGCGCAGGCCGTCGCGCATCTGGATCAGCTCGGTGTTGTCGGTGACGAAGCAGCTCGTGGCGCCCAGGTGCAGGATCGCGCGCGCCTTGGGAGCGACGTCGCCGTAGGCATGCACGTGCGCCATCACGTCGTGGCGCAGCTTCTTCTCGTAGGCATCCGCGGCGTCGAAATCGATGTCGGTCGCGTGCGCCTCGAGCTCGGCGACCTGCTCGGCCGTGATCGCGAGCCCGAGCGCGCGCTCCTCGCGGGCGAGCGCGATCCACAGCTGGCGCCAGGTCCCGAACTTCTTCTGGTCGGAGAAGTTCTGGCGCATCGCGGCGCTCGAATAGCGGGTCGAAAGCGGGCTCTTGTAGTTGTCGCGTTGGTCGTTCACGCGCGTACTAGAACCAGCCGATGCCGGGGAAGCAAACCGGGACCCACGTCGCGAGCGCGCCACAGGCGATCGAGGCCAGCGCGGCGACGACGAGGCGGCGCGCGAGCCCGCCG
>JABWBL010000097.1 GCA_013360535.1 Planctomycetaceae bacterium | reverse complement strand
CTTGCGCGAGCGCGGCCTCGCGAGCCCGCAGCGCGGCGTCCTGCTCCTCGCGCACGAGGCGGCCGTGCTCGAGCTGCGCCTTCGTAGCGAGGCCGACGACTGCCGTGAACG
This sequence comes from Planctomycetaceae bacterium, assembly GCA_013360535.1. Lineage (GTDB taxonomy): Bacteria > Planctomycetota > UBA1135 > UBA1135 > F1-120-MAGs118. The sequence continues at coordinate 9,212 of JABWBL010000097.1, read as the reverse complement.
GAAGAGTGGCGACGAGAACGGCCGTTCCGGCCCTGGTGCGGGCGCCGCCCGCGACGAGCGTCCACGTCTGCAGCCGCAGCTCGGAGCGGCGCAGCGTGCGCCACGCGTAGACGACGCTCAACGCAAACAGCGCCGCGAGGCCGAGCGCGAGCAACAGCGAGACCTCCGCGTCGCTCCACGGCAAGAGCGCGTAACCGCGCAGTCCATAGAGCGCGATCAGGAACGCGCAGGCGCCGAGCAGGTCCTCACCAAGACTCGGGCCCCCGCGGTGCTCGGCCTTGCCGGCGAACAGCACGGCGACGACGAGCGAGCCGACCGCCAGCTCCGTCGCCCACTTCGACTCGACCGTGCCTTGCCGCGACATCAGCACGAGGAACAGCGCCCACAGGAACGCCGCCGCCGCCGCGACGCGCACGCTGCGCTCACCCCAGCCCAAACGCGCGCCCTTCGACTCGCGCTTGCGCGCCGTGAGGATCGCGGGCGCACCAAAACCGACATACAGCGCATCCTTCGGGCACACGCTCACGCAGTCGAGGCACTTCATGCAGCCCGGGTCGACGATCGCCTTCCAGTCGCGCACCTCCTGGTGCACGCGCACGTTCGACGTGCAGACCGCGGTGCAGTGGCCGCAACCCGAGCAGGCGTCGGTGACGCGGATGCGGACGGGCGCGAGCTGGTCGACGACGCCGAACACCGCTCCGTACGGGCAGGCGTACGTGCAGAAACCCTTCGCGCCGAGGAACCACACCATCAGGAAACCGCCGACGAGGAACGTCAGGATCGACATCCACACGCCGGGGAACGTGTCCCAGAAGCCCGAGGTCGTGAACTCGGTGTGTTCGACGCCGAGGCCGAGCCCCTGCTCGATGCGCGGCAAGTAGGGCGCGAGGAACATGTAGACGAACACGGCGAGCGGGATCAGGCCGAGCAGCCCGAGGTTTACCGCGCGCGGGCGCAGGCCGGCCTTCTCGAGCAGCCAGCGACAGCCGTCCTGGATCGCGACCAGATGGCAGGTCCAGCCGCAGAAGAAGCGGCCGAACAGCGCCGTCGACAGGATCGCGAGGCCGAAGAAGATCGCGCCGGCGTTGAGCACGCCGCGGGTGGCGAGCTCGACCGACTCCGAAGGCTCGAGCGGCGTCAGCGTCGAGCCCTTCATCCACCAGTGCGCGATGTGCGCCGCGATCGCGACGTGCACGCCGATGAGCACCCACAGGCGCCAGCGCGACACGCGCGACGGACGGATCGCGCTCCGCCCGCCCTCGGGTGCGTCCTCGTCCACTTCGCTCGCGCAACGGCTCGCCATCGTCCAGCGATTGTGGACCGCCGCGCGGGCGCGCGCAAACGTCGCGCCCGCGCGGCGAACGGGAAAACGGCGCCGCTACTCGTCCTTCTTCGCAGGCGCGCCGGACTTCGGGGCTTCCGGAGCCGGAGGAACCGGCTTGGGCGCCGTCAGGACGTCGATCGCCGACTGCGCGGCCTTGCGCACGTTGCCGTCGGAGTCCTTGAGCAAGCGCACGAGCGCGGGGAGCTGCTCGAGCGCTTCGAGAGCACCGAGCGACTTCGCCGCCTGCGCGCGGGTCGTCGCGTCCTTGTCGGCGAGCATCGGCACGAGCTCGGCGATCGCCGCATCCCGCGCCGCCTTCGAGCTCTTGCGATTCGCCCAGCGCTCGCGCTCGTCCTGGTAACGGCGGATCTCGTCGAGCGCCTTGAAGAACGTCTCGCGGCGTGACTGCTCCGACGTCGACGCGATGCCCTTGAGCAGGATCCCGGCCGCGCGATCGTCGAGATAACTCGCGAGAGTCATGGCGGCGGCCTGGCTGGGGCTGTACGCGTCCGTGTCGTATTCGCCAAGCAGCGCCCGTTCGAGCAGCGGCAGGTGCGCATCGAGGTGGTGGCGGGAGATCTCCGCGAACACGCTCCTCGATATCCACCGATCGGCGATATAGCGCTCGACGATCTCCAATCGCGGCTCGGTCTCGGTATAGCGGAGCGAAGCGAGTGCATGGCTTTGCACGTCGATCCACGGACCGTCGGGCCGGCTGCCGCGTTCTCCACGGAGCAGGTCGAGCGCCAGCGGCTCCGGCAGGCGGTAGCTCCCGTTCCCGGAAAGCTCACGGATCACGGCGCCCAGCATGTCGGGAGATCCTCGCCGTCCGAGCAGTTCGAGCACGAGCGCTTCGACGCGCTCGATGAGCGCCAGTTTGCCGCGGATCATCCTGCACTCAGGCGCGTTCTCGGTCACTAGGTACGAACTGGAGAGACTCTCGAAGACATCCGCGAACGCGCTATTCCACTCCGCATCCGCCGTCGCGGCACTCGCGGCCGCGGCGAGCGCACGGACCTCCGGCGACACTCCCGTATCCAGCAACAACCCACGGAACGCCGCAGCGTGACGCTCGGGAAGCGCGCCGACCAGCTGAACCCAACTCTGGCGCCACGATGCCTGGAAAGTTTCCCGCAAGAGGGCGGGCAGTTCGTCCACACCGACCGCGTCCCAGACGAACTTCTGGCTGCGGTGCGTGATCGCCTCTACGAGCGCGCCGAAATTGCGCTCGTTGGGATGGGCGCGTGTGACACGCAGGAGCAGCTTCGCGCCCTCCGCACTTCGCCCCACGCGAACGCCAACTTCCCCGAGTCCGAGCTGCACGACCGCGGGATTGACGAGCAGCGCCTCCGCGACGGGCAAGTAGGCATCGCTCCAGGTCGAAGCGGTCGCGCTGCCGCTGCCGGACGACTCTTGGTCGTTCGTGACGCGCAGAAGCTCGCGCCAAGCGAGTCTCGCGATTTCGGCGGCGGGATCGGTGGCCAGCTGGCGCATCGCCGCCGCGGGCATCGCTTCCTTGCGCCCCCACTTCGCCAGTCGTTCGCGCACCTTGGGATCGGTGTCCTTCGCGAGTTCGACGAGCCGTTCCGTCGAGACCGTGATCGACGGCGACTGCAGGAAGGCCTTCAGCGCCAAGTCGCGCACGCGCGGATCCGCATCGCCGAGCAACGCATCGATGCAGGCCGAGTCGCGCGCTTCGATCGAGCGCGTGTAGTCCGCCCCCACACCGTTCATCGAAGTGCAGATCACGGCCCCGCGGGCGCTGCTCGGCATGAAGTAGGCGGCACGATGCACGCCCCCGTCGAGCGAGCGCGCCACGGCCATGCGCACCTCCGGCTCGGGATCCTGCGCGCGCGCACGCAACGCATCGTTGCGCTGGTACCCCTCCAGCACCTTCGCAGCCAGAATGCGCGTCTCGCCGTCGGGGCTCGCGAGCGCTCGCTCAGCGACGGGCAACACCGAAGCGCGATCGAAGCAATGAACGAGCGTGTTGAGCACGAGCGCCGCCTCGCTCTTGCCTCCGCGTTCGATCCAACTCGAGAGCGTCTGCTGCAGAGCCGAATCGAGACCATCGAATTCGCCGAGCGTTCGGAGCAGCCCGAGACTGTCGCGGCGCACCTCGAAATCGTTCGCCGCCAGCACGAGGAGGTCACGCCAGCTCGTCTCGATCAGCTTGGGGGCCTCGAACGTCGGCACGTCGACCTGAGCGCTCGCCGCGCGCCAAGTGCCGGAGTTGGAGAGCACGTTGGCCTTCTCCATCGCGCGCAGCACGCGCTTGTGGAACAGGTAGCCGCCCTTGGGCCAGTGATCGAGCACGAACTGCGCGCCGCGGGGCTCGTCGACCTCGAAGAGCAGCACGAGCGGATCGAGCGAAGCGTCGGGCGGCAAGGTGTCGAGGTCGTTCGCGACGAGCTGCTCGAGCGCCGGCGCCGCGCGGGCGCCGAGGTCGCGGATCATGCCGGGCTGCTGCTCGAGCAGCGCGCGCATCACGGCGTCCTCGAGCAACTGAGCCGCCCACTCGGCCTGCTCCTCGCGCTCGGAATCTCCCCCACGCTCACCGGCGTTGGCGAGTGCCTTCTGTTCCGCGAGCTTCTTCTCGAGCTGCGTGCGTAGGGACGCGAGTTTCGGATCCTTGGCCGCCTCCTGCGCCGCCTTCTCCTGCTCCGCCGTCGCCGCCACGAACTTCAGTTTCGGATCGAGGCGCGAGAGCTCGGCCGCGATCTCGGCGCGCGGCAGCAGCTCGCTCGCGACACGCACCGCCGCCGGAAGCTCGCCGCGCCGCTCGAGCTCCTCGGCCCGCGCGATCACGATGCGCGGGAGCACTTCCCAGCGCCGGGGAAATTCCTCGCGGCGCGACGCGATCACCCACAGCCGCGTCAGTTCCTTGCGCTGCGCCTCCGTCGCACCATCGACCTCCAGCGCGACCTTCAGCCGCGCCAGTTCCTTGTCGAGCGCCGCCGCGAGGCTCGCGGCATCGCGGGTATCCACCGGCGGGAAGAAGTACGGCGGATCGCCGGTCCACACCATGGGCTTCGGCGCACTCGGGCCCGCCGTTTCCTGCGCGCGCAGCGGCGTTCCGAACAGCGCACTCCACACCGCCACCACGAGCAGCGCGAGCCGCTGCAGCCACTTCATCGCTTCGATTCGTTGCATGTCGATTTCCCTCGGGGCCTTCTGTCGCGTTCCGTTTGCGACATCGACCAGTGGACGCTCTTGCGCGAGCGAGCTTGCCAACTCGGCAACTGCTCGCTGTCAACGGCTCGTCAACTGCGGCGCGCGTCCTCGCCCGTGCGGCTGAAGCGGTAGCCCACGCCGTGCACGGTGAGGATGTGGCGCGGGTGGTCCGGCTCGCGTTCGAGCTTGCGGCGCAGCTTGAGCACGTGCATGTCGACCGTGCGCGGCGTCGACTCGTTGCCGCGGCCCCACACGGCATCCTGGATGCGCATGCGGTCGAGCACCTGACCTTCGTGATCGAGCAGGAAACGCAGCAATTCCAGCTCCTTTCGCGACAGTCCCGCGCGCGCGCCCTTGCGCTCGAACGTGTAGGCCGAGAAGTCGACGACACACTCGCCGATCGTGACCTTGCCCGCTTCCACGGGCAGGCCCGGCGCCTTGCCTTCGATGCGCTGGAGCACCGCTCGCATGCGCCCGAACAGCTCGCGCGTCGAGAACGGCTTGACGACGTAATCGTCGGCGCCGAACTCGAAACCCTGGATGCGATCCCATTCCTCGCCGCGCGCGGAGAGCACGATCACGGCCGACTGCAGGCGATCCTCGCGGATCGCGCGCAGCACGCTGAAGCCGTCGCGCTTGGGCAGCATCAGGTCGAGCAGCACGAGTTCCGGCGCTTCGCTCAACGCGAGCTCGAGCCCACGCTCGCCATCGGCGGCCTCGAGCACGTCGAAACCCTCCGAACGCAGCGCGTCCACCAGCGCGAGCCGCAGCGCTTCTTCGTCCTCGATCACCAGCACACGGGCCTTGGTCACGATTCCTCCTCGAGCGGGAGCTCGAGCTCGACACGCGCGCCGACGCCGCCGTCAGGTTCGACGAACCGGACGCGGCCGCCGTGCTCGCGCGCGATCTCGCGCACGATGGCGAGTCCGAGGCCCGCTCCGCCAGCCCCGTTCGAGGCTTCCAGCCGCTCGAAAGGCTCGAAGAGCTTCTCGCGTTGCTCCACGGGCACTCCGCGACCGCGATCGGCGACCACAAGCCGCAGGGTTCGGGCCTCGGTGCTCGCCGCGAGCTTGAGTTCGGTCGAGCCCGAGTGCTTGCGTGCGTTGTCGAGCAAATTCGCGAGCGCGCGGCGCACGGCGTCCGAGTCGAGCTGCGCGTGGCCTCGCAGCGGCGCGATATCGACCGCCAGCTCGAGCGAGTGGCTCTTGGCCCACTCGACGGCTTCGCGCGCCAATTCCGCGACAAAACTGCCGATTTCGACACCTTCGCGACGCAGGTCGAGCTCGCGACCGCGCTCGAGGCGCGAGAAGTCGAGCACGTCGGCCACCAGCCTGCGCAGCCGCTCCGCCTCGCGCCGGATCAGGCTCGCGTAACGCGCACGACTCGCCGCATCGCTCACGCGGCCTTCTTCGAGGTTCTCCGCCAGCATGAGGATCGACGCGACCGGCGTGCGCAGCTCGTGGCTGACGCTCGCGACGAACGAACTCTTCAGTCCCGACAGCCGTCGGCTGCGCCGCATCGCGCGCCACGTCGCGACGCTCGCGAGCCCCGACAGCACCGCCACGAAGAGCAACGCCGCCCGCAAAAGCCGCACGCGTGTTCCTTCGACGCGCATCGCAGCCTGCGGATTCTCGTGGCGCAGCGTGAAGCCGATTCCGCTCGCGTCGAGCGTGCGCCGCTCGCGCACGGGCTCGCCGCGAGCCCCCGAACCGAAATCGAGGCCAAAATCGGCCGAAATCACGCCCTTCGCGCGCTCCACGAAGCGCTCGAGCAACTCCTCGCGAGCCATGCGGTTCGCGACGACTGCGTCCGCGCCGTCCGCACGCCACAGGAGCCATTCGTCGTTTCCCAGCGCCTCGAGATGCCACCGGGCATCGTCGGGCCGCGTCGGCAGGTGCGCCTTGGGAAGCCCAGCCGCGAACCGCGCGAGCTTGCGGATGCGCTCCGACTCGCCCAACTCGCGCGCCGCGTCGCTCTCGGGTGCGAGCGCGCGCAGACGCTCGGCGACGGCGCTCGCAACCGTCTGCTCCACAGCCGTCGCCACCACGCCGCCCCAGGCCGGCTGGACACGCCGCAACAACTCGGCGCGCTCCTCGGGACTCGCGCAAGGGGCGACGGCGAGGGCCGCGAGCACCAGGATCGGCAAGCCACTCGCTCGTTCCTCGCCGCTGAGCTCGTCCCGCACATCGCGCCACGTCTCCAGCGCCCCCTCGCAGTCTTCGGCCTGCTTTCCTGCACGAATCGCGACCAGCGCCGCGCGCGCCTTGCCGTGCGAGTTGCGCGCCTTGCCGAGGGCCTCGAGCGCCGCCTTGCGCGCTTCCGCCGGATCTCCGCTCGCTTCCAGCCGCTGCGCCTCCCCGAGCAGCACCTCGAACGCCGCACCTTCCGCCGCCGCTGGCGCGTTCTCGGCCGTCGATGCGCGCTGCGCCACCGCCCCCTCGTCCGCACGCGACCACGTCAGCGTGCTCGACGAGAGACCGAAGTCCGAATCCGCGAGCGCCCGCTCCCACTCGGCCGCGACCGCGTCCTCGACTTCGCCCGCAAGCTTCGCGAAGGCCGTGCGGCCCGCGAGCTCGGGATCGTTCGACGGAAGGAACGCGAGCGCGACGAGCAGCACGCTCGACAGCGCTCCGAGCATCGCCACGGCGATCTCCCAGCGCCCGGCGCCGTCCCGCGAATGCCTCTGCATTGTCCCCGCATGCTAGATGCACCCGGCGCGCGATTGTCACCGGGTTGTCAACGCCGCCATTGCGCGCGCCGCCGCCGCTTCGCAAGACTTGGGGCCCTACCCCGGAGAAACTCGATGAACTGGCTCATTCGCACGTTCGTGCTCGTCGCCCTCTCGCTCGCCGCGTTCGCCCAAGATCCCGCGAGGAAGGCGCTCGACGACTCGCCGCGCCATCACGAGTGGATCGACGTGAAGCAGGGCGAGCGCAAGGTGCGTTGTTTCGTCGTGTTCCCCGAGGTGAAGGAGAAGGCGCAGGCCGTGCTCGTGATTCACGAGAACAAGGGTTTGACCGACTGGGTGCGTTCGGTCGCGGACAGGCTCGCCGCCGAAGGGTTCATCGCGCTTGCGCCGGACCTCCTGTCGGGATCCGGTCCCGAAGGCGGCGACACGTCGAGCTTCAAGAGCACCGATGACGCGACGAAGGCGATTTACGCGCTCAAACCTGAGCAAGTAAAGGCCGATCTCGACGCGGTCGCCGCGCACGCGCGCAAGCTCGAGGCCTGCAACGGCATGCTGTCGGTCGCGGGATTCTGCTGGGGCGGCTCGCAGAGTTTCCTGTATGCGACGCAAGCGAAGGACGTGAAGGCCGCGTTCGTGTTCTACGGCTCGGCGCCGACGGACGAGGCCGTGCTCGCGAAGCTCACGTGCCCCGTTTACGGCTTCTACGGCGAGAACGACGCGCGCATCTCGGCGGGACTGCCCGCGACGGAAGAGGCGATCAAGAAGGCCGGCAAGACGTTCGAGCCGGTGATCTACAAGGGCGCCGGGCACGGTTTTGTGCGCGCGGGCGAGGCCGCGGACGCGTCGGAGGCGAACAAGACCGCGCGGGCGGAGGCGTGGAAGCGTTGGCTCGAGCTCCTTCGCAAGAAGTAGCGCCCGCGCGCTCTTGGTAGGCTCCGCAACCTTCACGGAGCCTCCCCGATGACCGACCCTTCGTTGCCCTCGGCCTCGCAGCCGGGTGCGGCGCCGCGCCTGAGCCAGAGCGAGGTGCTGCGGCGGCTGCGCGAGCGACCGCGCAACGACGAGCGCTATTCCGAGTCGCGTGAGGTCGGACGTGGCGCGATGGGCGCGGTGTACCGCGTGACCGACGGCGACCTGCGGCGCCAGCTCGCGATGAAGGTGATGCTCGGCGACCCCGGCGTCGAGAGCGCGAGCGAGGACGAGAGCGTCGTGCGCCGCCGTGCGCGTTTCCTCGAGGAAGCGCAGGTCACCGGCCAACTCGACCACCCCGGCATCGTGCCCGTGCACGAGCTCGGGCTCGATTCGCAGGGTCGCCTGTACTTCACGATGAAGCTCGTGCGCGGCCGCGACCTGCGCGAAGTGTTCGAGAGCGCGCGCCGCGACGCCGACGGCTGGAATTTGCCGCGTGCGATCGGCGTCCTGCAGCGTGTGTGCGAGGCGATGGCGTTCGCGCACTCCAAGGGCGTCGTGCACCGCGACCTCAAGCCCGCGAACGTGATGGTCGGGCGTTTCGGCGAGGTGTACGTGATGGACTGGGGGCTCGCGCGCGTGCTCGCGCGAGATGGAGAGGCGAAAGCTGGCGAGTCGGGCGCGGTCGCGGCCGCCGACGCGTCGCTCGGGCCGATCCGCACCGAACGCAAGGAACAGTCGAGCGGCAGCGACTCCGGGCTCGGCACGATGGACGGCGACATCGTCGGCACGCCGAGCTACATGGCACCGGAGCAGGCGCGCGGGCGGCTCGAGGACATCGGGCCGCGCGTCGACGTGTATTCGCTGGGAGCGATGCTGTACGAGCTGCTCGCGGGGCACGCTCCGTACGCGCAGGCCGGCGAAAAGCCGTCGGCGACCGCGGTGCTCACTTCGCTGATGAAGGGTGCTCCGCCGGAGCTCGCGCGCGAGGCGAAGGGCGCGCCGGAAGAGCTCGTCGCGATCTGCGAGAAGGCGATGGCCCGCGACCTGCGCCAGCGCTACGCGGACATGCTGGAGGTCGGTGAGGACCTGCGCGCGTGGCTCGAGGGTCGCGTC
>JABWBL010000725.1 GCA_013360535.1 Planctomycetaceae bacterium | reverse complement strand
GCCTCTACGTGCCCGGCATCGTGCACTCCGAGCGCGCCCCGGCGCGCGCCGAGCGGCCCGCGCCGCTGCCCGTGCACCTGAACGAGGTGCAGGTCGAAGTGCGTGCGCACCTTGGCGCGAACGAGGTTCCGCTCGCGGAGCTGCTCGCGCTCGAGGTCGGCGACGTGATCCCGCTCAAGCTCAGCCTCGGCGAGCCGCTGCGTGTGCTCGTGGAGGATCAGGCCTGCCTGCGTGCGACGCTCGGCCGTTCCCAAGGTCGGCTCGCGCTGCGCGTGCTTTCGGTGGAGCGCCCCAAGCCCGAGGCCTGAAACGCCGAAGGAACGACAGTCATGGCGGAAACCAAGCGAATGGACGAGGCGCTCGACGAAGCCGCGCAGGCGGTGCTGGTCGAGACGAACAAGCTCGACGAACTCTCGGGTGGCAAGGCCTCGGGAGATCCGATCGGTCTGGGCAACCTGATGGACGTGCCCGTCAAGGTCACGGTCGAGGTCGGGCGCACGCGCCTTCCGCTCGGTGAGCTGGTGAAGCTCGGCCCCGGCTCGCTGCTCGTCCTCGACCGCGAGTCGCACGAGCCCGCGGACATCCTCGTCAACGGCAAGATCGTCGCACGCGGCGAGGTCGTGACGATCGACGGCGCCTACGGCGTGCGCGTCACCGCGATCCTCAACCCCTGAGGGTCCCTGAGCCTCACAGCCCGAACGCGCCGCTGCGCGCGTCCGACTTCCCCGCGAAGCGCGCGGGATCGAAGAAGCGCGTGTCGAAGGCACGCACGTCGACGCCGGCGAGCAGTTGCGCGATCCCCTGCCCCACCGACGGCGCGAGCTTGAAGCCGTGGCCGGAGAAGCCGGTGGCGAGCAGCACGTTGTCGAGGCCCGGGCAAGCGCCGAGCAGCGGCTGCGCATCGGGCGTGAGCGTGTACCAAGCCGCGAGCACGTCGTTGTCGGGCTCGCGCGAGTAGCACGGCAGGCGCGACACGAGGATGTCGCGCGACCAGCGCGAGAACTCCGCGCTGACGCGCTCGTCGAGCGTGTCGGGATCGGCGAGTTCGTGATCGCGGTCGTAGTCCATCGCGCCGACGCGCGTGCGCTCGCGCGAAGGCTCGCAGCGCGTGTAGAAGCCCTTCTCGATGTCGAGCAGAACGGGATGCGCCGGCGCCTGCACGTCGAGCCCCGCAAAACGCCGGTCGAACTCGATCTCCGGCGCGCAAGCGGCCACGGGCGCGGTCTGGTGCGGCACACGCGGCATCCCGAGGAAGTGCTGCTCGGGCCGCACGACGCGCAGGGGCAAGTCGATGCCGCTGCGCGCGAGCAGGTTGCGGCTCCACGGGCCCGCGGCGACGACGACACGCTCGCACTCGACCTCGCCTGCGTTCGTGTGCACTCGCCGCACGCGTCCGTTCTCGATCACGAAGTCGAGGACCTCGACGCCTGTGCGCACGGTCGCGCCCGCATCGCGCGCGGTGGCGATGAACGCGTCGACGGTGCGCTGCGGATCGACGAAGCCCGCGCCCGGCTCCCAGGCGCCGCGCGCGCGCGCGTCGACCTCGATC
>JABWBL010000724.1 GCA_013360535.1 Planctomycetaceae bacterium | reverse complement strand
GCCTCGAGAACTCCGAGCGCCTGCGCCTCGTCGACGGCGAGCTCGAGGCGCGCGTCACGCTCACCCCTTGGGACGCGCACCTGGGCACCAAGGTCGACGTCCCGACCGCGCGGGGTACCGTCACCGTCTCGATCCCACCCGGCACCCGCTCCGGCCGCCGCCTGCGCCTGCGTGGCCAAGGCCTCGCCGACGGCCACGGCGGTCACGGCGACGCCTACGTGCGGGTCGAGCTCGACCTCCCCGCCCACCTCGATGCCCGCCAGGAGGCGCTCCTGCGTGAGCTGCACAGCCCCTCCGCGGCCCCCCATCCCGGCTGATCCGGCGCTTTCGGGAATTTTCTGCGTAACGCCGCCCGCGCTTTTCGGCTCTCGCTGCGCCGGCCGGACTCGCTTCCGGCCGGTTCCGCCTGCGGACCGACCCGGGTCGGGACCGGAGAGCACCACAAGGGGGGCCGGCCCCTCGAGGGAGGTGCTCCCCGCTCCCCCCGACCCGGCGCGACCGCCGGCCGCGTCTAGACGAAACTCTCCAAGCGCCCGTGTCCGCGCCCGCGCGGCCACGGGCGCCCTTCTTCCCATCGTCGCCAGCGCGGCTGAGGGTGGGCCATGCAGGACTCGAACCTGCGACCAAGCGATTATGAGTCGCCAGCTCTAACCGACTGAGCTAATGGCCCGCGCGGGGCGGGAGTCTAGCGAGTCGGACGGGCGGCGATCAGGGCGCGGGACGCAGGACGATCGTGCGCGGCTCGGTGAGCTCTTCCATGGCGGAGCGCACGCCTTCGCGGCCGAGGCCGGAGTGCTTGGAGCCGCCGTAGGGCATCGAGTCGATGCGGAAGGAGCTGGTGTCGTTGACGATCACGCCGCCGAATTCGAGCGTGCGGGCGGCGAGCAGCGCGCGCGAGAGATCGGCGGTGAAGAGGCCGGCTTGCAGGCCGTAACGCGAGGCGTTGCAGCGCTCTAGCGCGGCGGAGAAGTCGTCGAAGGGCTCGACGATGGCGACGGGGCCGAAGACTTCGTCGCAGGAGACGTGCGCGGAGTCGGGAACGCCGGTGAGCACGGTCGGATGCACGAGCTGGCCCGTGCGCGTGCCGCCGCAGTGCAGCGTGGCTCCGGCGGCGCGCGCTTGCGCGATCCACGCGAGCACACGCTCGACGTGCTTCTCCTCGATCAACGGGCCGACGACCGTGCGTTCGTCGAGCGGATCGCCGCAGGGGAGCGCGCGGGTCGCGCTCACGAACGCCTGCAGGAAGGCGTCGAAGCGGGAGCGATGCACGAGGATACGCTGCGCCTTGACGCAGACCTGTCCGGCGTAGGCGAAGGCGCCGAGCACGATCGTCGGCAGCGCGCGCTCCCACGCGACGGTCTCGTCGACGACACACGGTGCGTTGCCACCGAGCTCGAGGATCACGGCCTTGCGGCCCGCGAGCGACTTCAGGCGCCAGCCGACGGTGTCGCTGCCGGTGAAGGAGAGCACGGCGACGCGCTCGTCGAGCACGAGGCGCTCGGCGGTCGCGGGCGGGCAGTGCAGGACCGAGAGCGCGGCCGGCGGGAGGCC
>JABWBL010000723.1 GCA_013360535.1 Planctomycetaceae bacterium | reverse complement strand
TTGAAGGGCGCGCTGCTGGCGGCGGCGAGCTGGCCCTCGCGGGTGACGACGAGCGGGTTGGAGAGCTGGGCCGACGCGGCGGGCGCGAGGGCGAGAGCGGCGGCGACGACGGCACGACGGGAGCGGACGTTCATGGGGACTCCTCTGGAGGAGAGGCTCGGATCTTCCCGTTCCGCGGCGGCCTTGGGGGGCGCGCCGTCCGAAATCCGCGGCCGGGGCCGCGCCCTTCTGGGCGCCGGTGGGGCCCTAGCAGGAACCCGCGCGCCGGTCACACCGGTCCCTGCGGGCCCAAGAGATCGATTTCCGGCATCAGGAACGCCTACTGCGTGATTATTATACTTGCCGGTATAATCTGGGCGAGTATCCTCCTGCCATGGCCAGCACCCCGCCCAACCCCGGTTCTCCGCGCGCCTCCTTCGTCGCCCAGCCGCCGTTCCTCGGCCGCGAGCGGGAGCTCGCCTTCCTGAATGAGCTCGCCGACTCCGGCCGTCCGGAGCTGTTCGTGCTCTACGGCCGCCGCCGCGTCGGCAAGACCGAGCTGCTCCAGCAGTTCTGCTCCGGCCGCAAGTCGGTCTACTTCCTCGCCGCGCAGGTGCGCGACCGCGACAACCTGCGCACGTTCCGCCAGACGATCGCGGGTGAGCTCGGCGACACGCTCGCCGGCGACGTCGACTTCCCCGACTGGAGTTCCGCGCTCGGCTTTCTCGCCGAACGTGCGGCCGGCGAGCGCCTCGTCGTCGTGCTCGACGAGTTTCCGTACCTGTGCGAGGCGCAGAAGAGCGTGCCGTCGCAGCTCCAGCGTTTCTGGGACACACGCGGCAAGCACAGCTCGCTGATGCTCGTGCTGTGCGGCAGCCAGGTCTCGTTCATGGAGAACGAGGTGCTGGCCGAGCGCTCGCCGCTCTTCGGCCGCCGCACCGCGCAGCGCCGCCTCGAGCCGCTGCGCCCGCTCGAGACGCTGCCGTTCTTCCCCCACTGGCCGCTCGAGGAGCGCGTGCTCGCCTACTCGGTGCTCGGTGGGATGCCCGCTTACCTACGCCGCTTCGACAACACCCGCCCGCTGCGCGAGAACCTCCTGCGCGACGTCCTGCGGCCCGAGGGCTTCCTGTTCGACGAGGTGCAGTTCCTGCTGCGATCCGAGCTCTCCAACCCCGCCACCTACAACTCGCTGCTCGCCGCCATCGCGCGCGGCTCGAGCAAGCTCAACGACATCGCCACCGACGTCGGCGTCGATTCGACCACCGCCAACAAGTACCTGCACACGCTGCGCGAGCTGCGCCTCGTCGAGCGCGAGGTCCCACTCACCGATCCGGACCCGCTGCGCTCGCGCCGCGGCAGTTACCGCATCGCCGACCGCTTCCTGCAGTTCCACTACCGCCACCTGCAGCCGCACCTCTCGCTCATCCACGCCGGCCGCGGCCAGCGCGTGCTCGAGCAATTCGTCGAGCCCGACCTCCCGCGCCTGCTCGACGAGGCCAAGGTCGACTTCGTGCTCGACCACCTGCGCCACGAGGCCGCCGAGCTTGTCGGCGACGAACTCCCCGACGTCGCCCGC
>JABWBL010000096.1 GCA_013360535.1 Planctomycetaceae bacterium | reverse complement strand
CCGTCGCCGCAGGACACCCAGTCGCTGCCGCCCGGACCGGCCGCGACCGCGCCTTCCACGCCGCCGATCCTGCGCCTCGCCGACAGCGAGCGGCACCCGCGCATCGACGGGGACCTGTCCGATCCGGTGTGGGCGAAGGCCACGCCGCTGGGGGAGCTGACGCAGGTCGAGCCGCTGATCGGCGGCGCGCCGAGCGAGCGCACCGAGGTGCTGCTGTGCCACGACTCGCGCGCGCTGTACATCGCGCTGCGCTGCTTCGACTCGGATCCTGCGGGCATCCGCGCGACGCAGATGCAGCGCGACGCGAACCTCGATCCCGACGACCGCGTCGAGATCCTGATCGACCCGTTCCTCGACAGGCGCAACGCCTTCTGGTTCCAGATCGGCGCGGCGGGCTCGCTCGGCGACGCGCTCATCACGCGCAACGGCGCGAGCTTCAACAAGCCCTGGGACGGCATCTTCGACGGCCGCGCGCGCATCACGCCCGAAGGCTGGCAGGCCGAGCTCGAGATCCCGTTCGCGACGATCAACTTCGATCCCGCACAGACCGCGTGGGGCTTCAACCTGCGCCGCTTCGTGCGCCGCCGCACGGAGGAGATCCGCTGGGCGAGCCCCGACCCGCGCATCAGCTTCTTCTGGGTCGCCAACGCCGGGACGATCACCGGCCTCGAGGGCCTGCACCAGGGGCTCGGCCTCGACGTGGCGCCGTTCACCGTCGGCCGCGCGACGCGCGACCACGACACCGATGCGTCCGACACGGACCTGCAGGTCGGCACGGACGTCTACTGGAAGCTCTCGCCCAACACCAAGCTCTCGCTCTCGCTCAACACCGACTTCGCCGAGACCGAGGTCGACGAGCGCCGCGTCAACCTGACGCGTTTTCCGCTGTTCTTCCCCGAGCGCCGCGACTTCTTCCTCGAGGACTCCGGCGCCTTCCTGTTCGGCGGCTCGACCGAGGTGATCCCGTTCTTCTCGCGCCGCATCGGCCTCGACCGCAACCGCGAGAAGGTGCCGATCGACATGGCGGCGAAGCTCACCGGCCAGACCGAGGGCTGGAACTTCGGCCTGCTCGATGCGCAGACCGGCGACACGTCGAGCGGGTACGGCCGCAACCTGTTCGTCGGGCGCGTGTCGCGCAACATCCTCGGCCAGTCGGACATCGGAGCGATCTGGACGCAGGGCGATCCGGCGAGCGACGATCGCGCGACGACCGTCGGCACCGACCTCAACCTGCGCACGAACGAGTTCCTCGGCCACGACACGCTGCGCTGGAACTCCTACGTGCTCAAGACCGACAACGAGGGCGCGGGCTCGCGCGACCTCGCCTGGGGCGCGCGCCTCACGTACCCGCAGGACCAGGTCAACTGGAACCTCGGCACGCGCACGCTCGAGGAGGACTTCGACCCGCGCCTGGGTTTCGTCGCACGCACCGGCATCCGCCAGCACGACGGCTCGTACACGTGGCGACCGCGCATCGGCGGCCTGCTGCGCCAGTACGAGACGCGCGCGACGACCAACTGGATCACCGGCGTTGACGGCGACACGCAGAGCTTCGAGCTCACGCTGCAACCGCTGGGCCTGTTGTTCGAGAGCAACGACGCCGTGCGGCTTCGGCTGGACACGCTGCGCGAGGTGCTGCTCGCGCCCTTCGACATCCAGAGCGGCGTCACGATCCCCGCCGGCGACTACAGCTTCGAGCGCGCGACGCTGCTGGTCGAGACCAGCGACCGCCGCGACCTTTCCTTCGAAGGCAGCGTCTCCGTGGGCGAGTTCTTCGACGGCGACAGCGAAGAATGGTCGGGCGCGCTCTCCTGGCGGCCGAGCGGCCACTTCCTCGCCTCGACGGAGTTCCAGCGCACCGACGCGCGCCTTTCGGGCGGCTCGTTCACGGTCGACATCGTGCGCCTGCGCTTCGCCGTGCTCGCCACCAACGAGATCTCGTGGAGCAACTACGCGCAGTGGGACTCGGTCTCGGGCGCGCTGGGCTGGAACAGCCGCCTGTGGTGGATCTTCCGGCCCGGCACGCAGGCCTGGCTCGTGCTCAACCAAGGCTGGGGCAGCGGTCCGGGCTTCGCGCCCGACTCGACCGAGGTCGCGCTCAAGCTCGGCACGACGTTGCGCTTCTGAAGCGAGGTCGGAAGAAATTTCCGCTTCTTCCGCGCGACGGCTCCGCGCGGCGACCGTCGCCCGCGAAAGGCAGGAGTTTGCGAGAGAACGGCGCGACCGCCGACCGAAACAGGAGGCTGGCCTCGTGCCCTCTCTCCAGATGTCGAACTCTCCCCAAGATCCCCAGCGTCTGCGCGAGCACGTGCTCGGCGTGGTCACCGCCCTGTCGACCTACGACGCGAGGGACACCGCGGCCTTTGCGGACCTGCACAGGCGCCTCGAAGGCCTCGCGAGCGAGGCCGAAGGTGCCGGGCTGGACGAGGTCGCGCCGCTGTGCCGCATCGCGCTGCGCACGACGGAACTCCTGCGCCGCGACGACCGCAAGGACAGCGACCTCGGGCTCGAGCTGATCGAGTCGATGGTGCGCCACGTGTCGAAGTCGCTCGAGGATTCGCGCTCGGAGCAGGAGCGCCGCGAGGAGTCGAAGGAGCGCTTCAGCGAGCGTGTCGCGACCGACACAGGCCCGCACTGCGCGATCCAGCACAACAAGGTCGTGCTCTCGAACAAGCCGCCCAGCCGCGGCCTGCAGCTCGCGTCGGCGAAGAAGCTCGGCGAGCTGATGGTGCAGCTCTCGATGCTCACGCCCGCGCAGGTCGAGGCCGCGCTCGCCGAGCAACGCATCTCCGGCTGTCGCTTCGGCGAGGCCTTGATCCAGCTGCGCATCCTGCCGCGCGAGGCCGTCGAGAACGCGATCCGCGCCCAGCGCTCGCGTGCCGGCTGGGCCCAGGACGGCTGGGACCAGCGCAAGTGATCACTTGCGGCGCGCGAGGATCTCGCCCGCCTGCGCACCCGGGTCGGGCGTGTCGAGCGCCTCGAGGATCGTCCCGTCGGGACCGATGACGTACGTGTAGCGCGCGGCGAAGCGGTCGCGGCGCGAGCGTGCGGCGCCATAGGCGAGCGCGAGCTTGCGTTCGGGATCCGACAGCAGCCGGAACGGGAAGTGGAACTTCTCCGCGAAGGCGCGGTTGCGCTCCGGCGTGTCGAACGAGACGCCGAGCACCTCGATGCCCCGCTCTCCGTAGTCGCGGGCTCGATCACGGAACCCGCAGCCTTGCAGCGTTCAGCCGGGCGTGTCGGCCTTCGGATAGAACCACAGCACGACGGTGCGCCCCGCGAAATCCGCGAGGCGCACGGGCGCGCCGGTGTGGTCGAGCGCCTCGAACGCCGGCGCCTTGGAGCCGACGGCGAGCAGCTCGCCGTGGCCCACGAGGTGCAGGAGCGAGAGCAGCTTGCGCAGCATCAGGCGGGTTGCAGCACGGGCGCGCTCGTCTCGGCGTAAGCCTCGATCGGCGGGCACGTGCAGATGAGGTTGCGGTCGCCGTAGCCGTTGTCGACGCGGCCGACGAAGGGCCAGAACTTGCGGTCGCGCGTCCACGGCGCGGGGAAGGCCGCCTGCTCGCGCGAGTAGCCGCGGTTCCACGTGTCGGACACGACCATGTCCGCGGTGTGCGGCGCGCCCTTGAGCGCGTTGTCGACGCGGTCGGACTTGCCTTCCTCGATGGCGCGGATCTCCGCGCGGATCGAGATCAGCGCATCGCACAGGCGGTCGAGCTCCGCGAGCGACTCGCTCTCGGTCGGCTCGATCATCAGCGTGCCCGCGACGGGGAACGACATCGTCGGCGAGTGGAAGCCGTAGTCCATCAGGCGCTTGGCGACGTCCTCGGCGACGATGCCGACCGACTTCTCGAACGGACGCAGGTCGAGGATGAACTCGTGCGCCACGCGGCCGTTGCGGCCGGAGTAGAGGACCGGGAAGTGCTCGCGCAGCCGCGCCGCCATGTAGTTGGCGTTGAGGATCGCGATCTCGGTCGCGCGCTTGAGGCCCGCGGCGCCCATCAGCTGGATGTAGACCCACGGGATCGTGAGGATGCTCGAGCTGCCCCAAGGTGCGGCCGAGACCGGGCCCGCGCCGCGCTCGCCGCCGGTCTTCACGAGCGGGTGACCGGGCAGGAACGGCGCGAGGTGCGCGCGCACGCCGATCGGGCCCATGCCGGGGCCGCCGCCGCCGTGCGGGATGCAGAAGGTCTTGTGCAGGTTGAGGTGGCAGACGTCGGCGCCGATCGCGCCGGGGCTGCACAGGCCGACCTGCGCGTTCATGTTGGCGCCGTCCATGTACACCTGCCCGCCGTGCTCGTGCACGATCGCGCAGATCTCGCGGATCGACTCCTCGAACACGCCGTGGGTCGAGGGGTAGGTCACCATCAGCGCCGCGAGGTTCTTCGAGTGCTGGGCGGCCTTGGCGCGCAGGTCCGCGACGTCGATGTTGCCGTGCTCGTCACAGGCGACGACCACGACCTGCATGCCGCACATCACCGCGCTCGCCGGGTTGGTGCCGTGCGCACTGGTCGGGATCAGGCACACCGTGCGGTGGTTGTCGCCGCGGTGGCGGTGCCAGGCGCGGATCACCATCAGGCCGGCGTACTCGCCCTGCGAGCCCGCGTTGGGCTGCAGCGAGATCGCGTCGAAGCCCGTGACCTCGCGCAGGGCGTGCTCGAGCGACTCGAACAGCTGCATGTAGCCCGCGGCCTGCTCGACCGGCGCGAACGGGTGCAGCGCACCAAACTCCGGCCATGTGACCGGCAGCATCTCGCTCGTCGCGTTGAGCTTCATCGTGCACGAGCCCAGCGGGATCATCGCGGCCGTCAGCGACAGGTCGCGGCCCTCGAGCTTCTTGATGTAGCGCAGCATCTCGTGCTCCGCGTGGTAGCGGTGGAACACGGGGTGCGTGAGGTACGCCGACGTGCGCGCGAGCGGCAGCGTGCGGTTCGCCGTCTTCGCCAGCGCCTCGAGGTCGAGCTTCGCACCCGCCTCGCCGCCGAAGATCTCGAGCAGCGTGCGCAGGTCGGCGACGGTGATCGTCTCGTCGAGCGCGATGCCGACCGAGTGCTCGTCGAGCCCGAGCAGGTTGAACTTGCGGGCGCGCGCGGCGTCGAGCAGCGCTTCCGCGCGACGCTCGCCCGTGTTCACGCGCAGCGTGTCGAAGAAGCGCGAGTGCACGACCTTGAAGCCGAGCTTCGTGAGCCCCGCAGCCAGCGTCGCCGTCGCCGTGTGGACCCGCTCCGCGATCGCGCGCAGGCCGTCGGGGCCGTGGTAGACCGCGTACATGCCCGCCATCACCGCGAGCAGCACCTGCGCCGTGCAGATGTTGCTGGTGGCCTTCTCGCGGCGGATGTGCTGCTCGCGCGTCTGCAGCGCCATGCGCAGCGCGGGCATCCCGCGCGAGTCCTTGCTCACGCCGATCAGGCGGCCGGGCATGTCGCGCTTGAAGGCATCGCGCGTGGCGAGGAACGCCGCGTGCGGACCGCCGTAGCCCATCGGGACGCCGAAACGCTGCGCCGAACCGAGCGCGATGTCGGCACCGAACTCACCCGGGGCCTTGAGCACCGTCAGCGCCAGCAGGTCGGTGGCGACGACGAGCAACGCACCCGCGCCGTGGACCTTCTCGCCGAATGCGGCGTAGTCGAGCACCTCGCCATCGGCCGTCGGGTACTGCACCAGCGCACCGAACACCGGTCGCTTGGCGAAGTCGAAACTCTCGTGGTCGCCGACGATCACCTCCAGCCCGAGCGCCTCCGCGCGCGTCTGCACGACCGCGATCGTCTGCGGCAGGCAGCGCTCGCTCACGAAGAACGCTGTGCGCTTGCCCTTGGTCGCCGACTGGCACATCGTCATCGCCTCGGCCGCCGCCGTGCCCTCGTCGAGCAGCGACGCGTTCGAGAGCGGCAGCGCCGTCAGGTCGCACACCATCGTCTGCCAGTTGAGCAGCGCCTCGAGGCGGCCCTGGCTGATCTCGGCCTGGTAGGGCGTGTACTGCGTGTACCAGCCCGGGTTCTCGAGGATGTTCCGCAGGATGACCGGCGGCGTGATCGTGCCGTAGTAGCCCAGCCCGATGCAGCTCTTGAAGACCTGATTGCGGCCCGCGATGACCTTCAGCTCGGCGAGCAGCTCCGTCTCGCCCCGCTCCGGCCCCAGATCCAGCGGCTTGCGCAGGCGGATCGACGCGGGGACCGTCTCCTCGATCAGCTTGTCCAGGCTCGGCGCGCCGACCTTGGCGAGCATCGTGCGCACGTCGGCTTCATCGGGCCCGATGTGACGGCGGACGAACGTGTCGGTGGGGGAGAGGAACGATTGCGTCGACGCCAAGGCAACACTCCTGGGCCACCCGGCCCTCGGGCCCCTTGTCTGGGGGCTTGTCATGCGGCTGCCTGTACCGGACCTCGGCCTCTGACCGCCGCTAGAACAGTCGCACAGTGTAGCGAGCACCGCGCGTGCGACGAGTCCGGCGCGGCTCGGTCTCTCGCCGTTCCGTTCGGCCTTCCCTAGTCCGGCGTCTCGGCCTTCGGCGGCTCCGCGGCTCCCGCCGCCCCGGGCCGCAGGCCGCTTCCGTCGGTCCTCCGCGACGGATCCTCGCCCGCGGCAGCGAGCAGCTGGCGCCGGTAGGCGGTCAGGATGTGCTGGCGCTCCAGGATGCCGAGCACACGCCGCGGCTCGGCGCGGCTGACAACCGGGAGCTGGCGGTAGCCGAAGCGGTCGAGTCGCGAGAGGGCCTCGGAGAGCGGCTCGTCCTCGAAGATCGTGACCACGTTCCGCTCGCAGAGGTCGGCCGCGATCGTGAGCTGGCCGAGCTGCGCCGCGGTGCCCGAGTCGAGCATCCGCAGGTCCTGCAGCGAGATCAGGCCGACCATCAGGTCGTCGGAATCGACGACGACGAAGGAATTCGAGCGGGACTGGCTCACCAGCGCCTGCAGCTGCGGCGCCGTCGCGCCCAACGGCACGCCCTCGAAGCCCGGGCGCATGGCATCGCGGGCCGGGATGCCGTCGAGCGCGCCCTTGTCGCGGCCTTGGCGCAGGTGGATGCCGCGCTCGGCGAGCTCGGTGTCGTCGATCGAGTGCCGCTCGAGCTTGCGTGCGACGGTGAGCGAGGCCGCCACGGCGACGATGGTGGGGAGCACGGCCGTCGAGGAGGAGCCCGTCAGCTCGAACACGAGGAAGATCGAGGTCAGCGGCGCGCGCACGGTCGCGGCGAGCAGCGCGCCCATGCCAACCATCGCGTAGTGGCCGGGAATCGAGGTGCTCTCGTGCCAGAACCTGTCCGCGACTCCGCCGACCAGCCCGCCGAGCACGGCGGCCACGATCGCGGTCACGGCGGGGGAGAGTTGGGCCATGGACCGAAGATACCGCCGCTCGGCGGAAGGTTAGAGGCTCACTTGATGGCCTTGCCCACCGCGCAGGCAAAGGCGTCGCCGCTGGTGCAGGCGCGCTGCAAGTCCATGGTCGCGCCGGCCTTCTGGCCCTGAGCGGCGTTGATCACGCCCACGCGCGTGCAGGCTCTGAGGTCGTTCTTGGTGCAGGCCTGGCGCCACTCCATCAGATCGGTGGGCTTCGGGACCACCGCCCCGGTGCCGCCGTACATCACCTTCATGGCGGCACAGGCGAACGCGCTCATGCGCTGGCAGCCCATGGTGAAGCTGCGCTTCGCGCTGTCGGCGCCACCGGGCTTGCCCGCCTCGAGGCGGCCCAGATCGGCGCAGGCGTCGGCGTTGCCCATGAAGCAGCCGCGCCGATAGTGCATCTCGGCGATCATCGGGTTCTTGCTCGTGCCCTTGCCGTACTCGTGCATCTGCGCCAGCTCGCTGCACGACGCGCCGTCCGAGCCGCGGCACGCTTTGGTGTAGAGCTGAAGGGCCACGCCCAGGTCCTGCGTGACGCCATCGCCGGTCGCGTACAGCCGCGCCGCGCGCCCGCAGCTCTTGTCGTAGCCGCCGTCGCAGCCCAGCTTGAGCTTCTCGGCCGCCTTGGCGGTGTCTTTGTTGGCAAGCAGCAGCGTGCCCAAGAAGCCGCACGCCTCGGCCACGCCGTCGGCGCACGCCTTGTCGAACAGCTCGCTGGCCTTGGCTTCGTCCTTGGCGACGCCATTCCCGTCGGCCAGCATGCGGCCGCGGTTCACGCAGCTCGGTGTGTCGCCGCCCGTGCAGGCCTTTTCGAAGAGCTGCGCCGCCTTGGCGGCATCTTTCGTGGCACCGTCGCCGGTGGCGAGCATCACGCCCAGCGCCCCGCAGCTGCCCGCGTGGTTCTTGTCGCATTGCGCCTGGCACTCGGTCGCGTTGCCGGGTTTGCACTGATAGGCCGGCGCGTCGGCGGCCTTGGTGCACTTGCCCTCGGCCAGCACCAGCCCGGCCGGGCACCCGCCCTCGATCTTGGCCAGCTCGACCCGCGGCTCTTTCGGCGCCTTGTCGTCCGCGGCCTTTTCCTTGCTGATCGGCGAGATCAGCAGGCGCACCGGTGCGCCGCACTGATCGGGGGCGTTCGCGGCGTTCGAGGTCGAGGCCTTGCAGGCGCCGAGATCGCCGTCCTTGTTCTGAACCTGGCGCTTGCTGGCCGACGCGCCGCCCGTCTCGGCGCCGAAGAACTCGGCGGCGGCTTTGGCCTCGCCGCTGGTGTTGGTCTCCATCACGAACGCGCCGACTGTGGCGCCACGCACGAAGTGGGTCGCGCCGTCGCACTTGCCCTTCAGATCGCCCTTGGTGGGCTCGGTCCAGGTGGTCTTCTGCTTGCCCACCATGACCATGGCGACGTCGAGCGAAGAGCCACGCTTGAGCTCGGCGCTGAGCTTCACGCCGCTGAGCGGCAGGTTGGCGCGCACCTCGTCCGAGTTGTTGAGGCGCACCACCTGCTCTTTGCGGGTCATGCCCATGTAGCCGTAGTTGCCTTCCAGGTGGCACTCTTTGAGCAGCTTGATGCCCTCGCAGCTGTAGGCCACCACCGCGACGCCCTCTTTCATCGCGATCTCGAGATCGCCACGCTGGTCGGGCTTCCAGTCGACGACCAGCGGCTCGCCCCCTTCGCCCACGCCCTGGCACTTGCCTTCTTCCAGGGCCTCGCCCGCGCTGGTCTCTTTGGGGCGCACGGCGTTGCCGACGCCGCCGGTGCCACAGGCGGCCAGGGCGCTGGCGGCGCTGAGCGAAAGGAGCAGGCGAAAGCTGAAGACTCGGGTCCGGTTCGACATGGCGCGCATGATACGCCGAGTTCGGAGCCGGGGAAGGGGCTGAGTCGCCGCGACTTTGACGCTTCTGGCTCGGCCCGGGTACGCTCCGGCCCGACGATGCACACGCGGGCCTGGCTGATCCTCTTCGCCACTCTGGCGGCCGGCGCCGGCGCTTTCCGCTTCGGGCTCTCGTCGGCCGCGGCACAGCCGGCGCGCG
>JABWBL010000095.1 GCA_013360535.1 Planctomycetaceae bacterium | reverse complement strand
GTCGTCGCGCAGGCGCGCGCGCGCAACATCCCGGTCGTCGTGTTCGATTCCGACCTCGACGGCAAGCCGGGGGTCGACTTCGCGAGTTTCGTCGCGACGGACAACGCCGCCGGTGGCCGCCTCGCGGGAGCCGAGCTCGCGCGCCTGCTCGGCAACAAGGGCAAGGTCGTGCTGCTGCGCTACCAAGTCGGCTCCGCGAGCACCGAAGCGCGCGAGCAGGGCTTCCTCGAAGCCGCGCGCGCCGCCGGCCTCGAGGTCACCGTCGACAACCGCTACGCCGGTGCGACCGTCGGCGAGGCCAAGACGACCGCGCTCAACCTGCTCGACGAACTCAAGGCCGCACAAGGCGTCTTCTGCTCCAACGAGCCCACCACCGCCGGCATGCTGCTCGCCCTCGAACAAGCCGGCCTCGCCGGCCAACTCCGCTTCGTCGGCTTCGACGCCTCGCCGCCGATCGTCGCCGCCCTCTCGAGCGGCAAGCTCGACGCCCTCGTCGTGCAGGACCCGCGCAAGATGGGCCGCCTCTCCGTCGAGCTGCTCGCCAAGCTCAAACGCAACGAGCCCGTCGAGCCCCTCGTCGACACCGGCGCCGTCCTCGTCACCAAGGACAACATGTCCTCCCCCGACGTCGCGCCGCTCCTGCAGTGACGTCGAGCGAGCCTTGAGATCTGCCCGCGAGTGCGCCGAGCGGTGCGCGGAGCGGCGACGCGTCAGCGAGTGGGAACGAACGGCGTCGCGAAGGCCTTCCTTGCGGACTCGAGGTCGTTGTCCGGCGAGATCGGCCTGTTGGACTCCTTGTACTCCTCGATCGTGAAGCGCCGGCCGTCCTCGGACCAAGCGTTCCATTCGCCGCACGGTTCCGACACGTGGTACTCGCCCTGAAGTCGGACCGCGCCGTTGGGATG
The DNA here is from genome assembly GCA_013360535.1 of Planctomycetaceae bacterium. Taxonomy (GTDB): domain Bacteria; phylum Planctomycetota; class UBA1135; order UBA1135; genus F1-120-MAGs118. Next base: position 8,484 of record JABWBL010000095.1, on the reverse strand, counting down.
CCAGCCGAGGATGAGACCTTCCTCCATTCCCCACGCGTACTGCACCAGCCAGACGACCCGTCCGGATGCGTCGAGCGCGATCCAATCCCCGGTCGCTCCCCATTTGCCATCGCGCAGCCCGGACCAGCGCAGCGGCGGACTCGTCCTCGCGAGCTCCGCGCTCTCGCCGAGCTTCGCCCAGGGTTCAGCGAGCTCGCCGGCCTCGTAACGGCCGCTGAACTCCGCATCGATCTCTCCGAGCGCAGTCCATCTCGCGTACACGCCGCTGCCGAACTCGTGCTCCTCGTCGAGCCACGCCCAGTGCGTCTTCTCCCAGCGCGCGACGGTCGGATACCCCGAGTGACCGGTGACGAAGATCGACCGGCCGGGGCCTGAATACGTGTACACCTTCTCGTACGAGGACCCGCCGCAGCTCGAGAGCAGCAACGCCACAGCTCCGAGCCAAGCCCAGTTCTTCGTCAACGCGCGCGACAGGTTGGAGGACATGCGACTGCGAAATCTCCGCTCGAGCGCGACGAGGAGCTCGCGCGCACCGAGCGAGCTTCGACGAGCGCAGCTCCGACTGTCAAGTCTGGAAGCCGTGTGCAGACCTACGGCGTGATCGTCACGCAGAGCACGCGCGGCTTCTTGCCGGCACTGCCGACAAAGGCACGAGCCCTCGAAGCGGCGTCGCGAACCACGTGCAGCCGGTTCTCGAACCAGTCGTCGCTCGCGAAGCCCGGAGGCAGCTCGAGCACCGACAGTCGCCGCAGCGATCGCCCGCAAAGCAGCAGCAGCACGTCCGCGTTGTCTGAGCCTGTGCCGCGCACGAGCAGCTCATCCGTGCCGTCGGCGTTCACGTCCTCGGTGGCCTCGACCTCGTCGACCCGCTCGAGCCCCTCCACGAACACGCGCTGCGCCTCGGCAGAACCGTCCCGGCGCAGCGGGAAGCGGAAGACCGCCTGGGTCGGACCACTGCTCACGATGAGCGTCACGATCCCGTCTCCGTCTCGCTCACGAAGCCACGCGGCGTCCTTGGCGACACCCCAACCACCTCGCGCTCGATAGGGCGCTGTCGCGACGGTCCCGTTCACGCGCTCGACCTCGAAGCGCTCACGCTTCTCGTGCACGAACCAGAGCTGATCGCGAGCCGGATCGCCGTCCTTCGCGAGCAGTTCGACGGACCTGGAGGCATCGGCGTCGAGCGCGAGCTCCTGCACTCGTGTCTCGCCCGTCGGCGCGCTCGACTTCCTCACGAACACCATCGGCGGCTGCCCACGCCCGCGCGAGTGCAGCCCTAGTGGCTCCTGCGAGATCACCGCGTCCAGCTTGCCGTCGACGAGCGAGAGCTCGAACAGCCGCCCGCGCTCGTTGGGCGCGACAGGCCCACGCGCCATCCACTCCTGATCGGTCATCCACATCACGACGCTGCGCTTCGAAAGCGGTGCCGTGCCCGCCGGAAACAGGTTCCCCACATCCGGATTCCATTCGACGGCCACCGGCTCCGTGAGCACCTTTCCATCCGCTCCCGAGACCGCCGCGACCCCCCAACCTTCCCGAACGGAGACCGACGCGAATTGCAGCCACGCGATCAAGGCCAGATCGGGAACGCCATCGCCATCGACGTCGCCCAGCGACTCGAGCAGCGTGGAATCGAACCCCCGCGTTCCCTTGGGAAGCTCCACCTGCGTCTCCCACGCAAGTTCCAGCCGCCCGCCCGCCATCTCGACCTCGACCTCCCTGTCCGCCGCTTCCTCCCGCTGCGTCGCCGCGCACGCACCCAACACCACCGCCGCGATCGCCCATCCCAACTGCGCCATTCGCTCGAGCCTCATCCCACTCTCCGTCGTCGTCAAGGGCCCGTTTCCCCTGTCCCTTTCCTCGCGCTCGCGAACGCAGGCTCGGCGATCGGCCGCGGACGGCAACGGACGAGCTGGGTCAGCGCTTCACGGCCCAGCTCCGGCGCTGCAGGCAGGTCGTGAACTGCACGCCGTTGGAGAGGCTCGCAGTTCGCACCTGCCCGCCTTTGCTTCCCACGAGGCCCGACAAGAACAGAGCCGGGGCGCCGCGCTGCGCGGCACCCCGGCTCTTTCGTTGTCGAGGCCGTAGCCTCGTCAAATCACGGGCAGGTCGTGAACTGCAAGCCGTTGGAGAGGCTCGTCGTTCCCGGAGCCGGCGGATCGCGGAACCACGCTTGCACGTTCACCACCGTGCCCGCCACGAAGGGCTGGCCGAGCGCGGCGGGGTGCGTCGCGAGGTACGACTGGAAGTCGACCGCGATCGTGCCGTCGCAGGCGCCCGAGGTGCCGCCGGTGTTGGAGGCCGGCAGGCGCTGGGTCGGCGACTTGACGCAGAGCACGCTCGAGCTGCCCGGCGCCCAGACCGTGTTCTTGGGTCCGAGGACGCCGTAGAACAGCAGGCCCTGCTTCTGGCCCTCGACGTTCGACGCCGTGAGCACGAAGCCCGACGGAGCCGAGAGGCTCGGGTTGCCGCTCGCCGACATGGTCGCGTTGCAGCCGCTGGTCGTGGTGCCGGCGGTGCAGTACGAGAGGATCGACGGGCAGGCCTGGCACTGGTCGGGGATCAGGTCGTTGTCGACGTCCCACTGGGTGCCCGCCGCGAGCTCGCACACGTCGCCCACGCCGTCCTGGTCGCAGTCGGCCTGGCTCGGGTTGGCGAGGTTGTCGCAGTTGTCGGTGCAGTCCGCGACGCCGTCGCCGTCGGTGTCCGTGTCGGCCACGCCACAGCCACAGGCGCCGGGAGCGGTCTTCAGCGGGTCGTTCGGGCAACCGTCGTTGCAGTCCGGCGTGCCGTCGCCGTCGCCGTCGGTGTCGGCGACACCGCAGCCACAGACGCCCGGGGCCGCCTTGTTGGGATCGTTCGGGCAACCGTCGCAGTCGTCACCGACCCCGTCGCCGTCGCTGTCGGCCTGCGGCGGGTTGAACGACAGCGGGCAGTTGTCGCACGCGTCGCCGATGTAGTCCTGGTCCTGGTCGAGCTGGTTGGGGTTGGGATCCTGCGGGCAGTTGTCGCAGACGTTGCCGATGCCGTCGCCGTCCGCGTCCGCCTGCGCCGGGTTGTAGAGCGTCGGGCAGTTGTCGACGCAGTCGAGGTCGCCGTCGCCGTCGAAGTCCGCGTCGGCCACGCCGCAGCCGCACACACCCGGCTGGGTCTTCAGCGGGTCGTTCGGGCAACCGTCGAGGCAGTTCGCCACGCCGTCACCGTCCGAATCCACGTCGGACACGCCGCAGCCGCACAGGCCGGGGGCGGTCTTGAGCGGATCGTTGGGGCAGCCGTCGACGCAGTTGGCCACGCCGTCGCCGTCCGAGTCGGTGTCGAGCACGCCGCAGCCGCACTGACCCGGCGCGATCTTGTTGGGATCGTTCGGGCAGCCGTCGAGGCAGTCGTTGACGCCGTCCCCGTCGCTGTCGGGGCAGTTCGAGCCGCCGGGGACGTCGACGCCGGTGAAGGTGATCGTCGTCGGCGTGCCGGGCTTGAAGAGCGTGACGGTGATGTTGCCGGGCGCCGGAGCGCCGGTGGAGCGGAAGCGGTAGTTGTAGGTCGTGCTCCAGCGCAGCGCGTTCGCGTTCACGTTCTGCGCGTAGGTCTGCGAGGCCCACGAGATGTTGGCGCCCGGGTTGACCGTCGAGGTCCAGTCGGTGCCGACGTAGGGCTCGCCCGAGTGGTACGGCACGTCGTGGAACTCGACGTTCGTGGCGCCGGAGCCGTTGCCGAGCGGGATCGAGATCTGCTGCGCGCCACGGTCGCTGTTCATGTTGAACAGCGCGTACTCGTAGTGGAACTGGCCACCGCCGAGGTTCGTGACCTTGCGCGCGAGGTAGATGCGGCCGTCGCCGGGGACGTCGACGTGGCTGATCGTCACGCCCGAGTCGATCTGCGCCCAGCGCTGCACCGCCGAGATCAGCGGGATGGTGGAGCTCGCGAAGCTCAGGTTGTACTGGCCACCCGAGAGCGAGCCGACGGTCGTCTCGCGCACCGAGTAGTTGTTGTAGCGGTTGGCTTCCGGCTCATCCGTGCAGATGTAGACGACCTCGCCCCAGTATTGGGCGCCGCTGTTGAGCGCCGGGTCGAGGTCGTTGCGATCGACCTGCAGGCGCTTGCCGATGACGGTGCTCGAGTCCCCCGCCAGCACGTAGGGGTACGGGAAGTAGCCCGTCCACGACTGGATCTCGGAGCGCGGGCCGCAGTTGGACTGCGAGCCGTTCAGGCTGGCCGAGTACGTGTCGGTCGCGAACTTGCCCAGCCAGTCGCAGGACGAGTTCGAGATGTAGGTCGGATTCGAGATGCCGTTGGGGTTGATCGTCGTGCAGCTGGGAGCGTCGGCCGCGCAGAAGCCGTGCTTGAGCCAGCTCATGCCGACCTGCTCGAAGCGCGTGGCGCCGTTGACCGACTTGAAGCGGTAGAGCTGCGTGCCGATGACCGGGTGCTGGTTGCAGTTGGCGCCCGAGGAGCAGTCGATCCAGATCGCGTCCTGGTCACCGACGTTGCAGGACACGGTCGTCACGGCGTAGCCGCCGATCGTGCCGACCGCGCCGTACTCGGAGAAGGTGCTGCCGATCGTGCTGACGATCACGTCGGGGCCGATCACCGCGGCGCTGGGCGCCGGAGCGGCGAGCGTCACCGGGTGGGCCGGATCGAACATCGCCGAGCCGAGCAGCGTGAGCGCACCCACCGGGAGTCGCTCCTGCGAGGCGAGGCCGACCTCGGCCGCGAGCTGACTGGAGAGCACGAGCTCGCCTGTCAGCGAGAAGTCGTCGCCCCGCTCGAAGAAGGCGGAGTCCTTCTGCGCGATCTCGAACACCGGGCGCCCGGCCAGCTCGCCGGAGTTGGCGAGCACCGTCCACTTGCCGTCGTAGAGCGCGACCGACAGGTCGGCGAAGCCCCACTGCTCGCCGGTCGGCGAGGTCAGCACGAACTGCCCCGGACCGGTCGACATCGCCTGCGAGACGAAGCCCGCGAGGCCCTTGGCGTCGCGGTACAGGTCCGCGAGGCCTTGGAGGTTGGCGAGCAGGGACGTGTCGGCGCTCGTGCCGACGACCCCGAGCGTCCAGCCGGCCGGGAGGGCCTGCTCGACACGCGGGAACAGGAGCAGCTCGCCCGACAGCGTGTAGCCACGCGTGTCGAGGGTGCGCTCCGTCTTCACTTCCTGGACCTGCGCGCCCGCGAGGACGGCAGGAGAGAAGACGCCGAGCGCAGCCGCGCTCCAAACAATGCGACGGTTCATGGGGGTACGGTCACTCCTGAAGCCACTTGACCCGACACACCCCCTCGTGCGGACTTGCGCGGGGGGGCGCACTGGAGCCTCCAACTCTACCCCTCCACGCCGTTGTGGGCAGTAGCCCGGGGAGCGTAGGGCGCAGTTTGGAAGTTCCTTGGACCTCCGACGGATCCGCCCCCACGCAGGTTCCTACGCCGCCCGCTTCAGGACCCTCCCCACCGCGCAATTCCTTCCGTGCGACTCCGCTCCCATCACGTCGCATCCACGAAACACCGAAGCGCGCCCGGGACGACGAACGACACCGCCGCGCCGCGCGCTCGAGCACCAAAACAAGCCGAGGCCGGCGACCGCGAACGGTGGCCGGCCTCGGAGGGCGAGAGCGAGGTCAGCGGGGCTGACTCGCCCCGAAGGTCACGGGCAGAGCGTGAAGCCCAGCGCGTTGGAGAGGTTGGTGCCGGTGACCGCCTGCGGATCGCGGAACCAGGTCTGGGCGTAGAAGGTCTGGCCCTGGGCGTAGGGGCTGCCGAGGCCGGTCGGGTGAGCGGCGCGCCACGTGTTCCAGTCGGTCGAGAGCGAGCCGTCGCACTGGCCGGCGGTGCCGCCGGTCGAAGCCGACTGCATGCGCTGGACCGGCGTGGTCACGCAGCGGGTCGAGGTCGAGCCGAAGGCCCAGGCGACCGAGGTCTGGCCCTGGCCGAAGAAGAACAGGCCCGTCTTGCCGCCTTCGATGCCGTTGCAGGAGATCGTGAAGCCCGAGGCCGCGGTGGCGCTCGCGCTGCCGGTCGCCGACATCAGCGGCGAGCAGTTGTTGGTCGTCAGGCTCGAGTTGCAGTACGTGAAGTTGCCGCAGCCGGTGCCGGGGACTTCCGCGGGGATCGTCACCGTCGTCGGCGTGCCGGGCTTGAAGAGCGTGATCGTGACCGTGCCCAGCTGCGGCGCCGAGATGGAGTCGAAGCGGTAGTTGTAGGTCGTGCTCCAGCGCAGCGCGTTGGCGTTGACGTTCTGGGCGTGGGTCTGGGTCGACCACGACACGTCGTTGCCCGGGTTGAAGGACGACGTCCAGTCGGTGCCCGAATAGGGCTCGTTCGAGTGGTAGTTGACGTCCTTGAAGCCGATGTTGCTGACGACCGTGCCAGCCTGCAGCGGGACCGAGAAGCCCTGGGCGCCGCGGTCGCTGTTCATGTTGAAGAGCGCGTACTCGTAGTGGTACTGGCCGCCGCCGAGGCTGGTGACCTTGGTGCCGAGGTACAGGCGACCGTCACCGGGGACGTCGACGAAGCGCACCGTGACGCCCGGGTCGACCGTGGCCCACTGCTCGAGCGCCGACTTCATCGGGATCGTCGAGCTGCCGAAGGACAGGTTGTACTGGCCACCCGAGAAGGCGCCGACGGTGGTCGAGCGGATCGAGTAGTTGTTGTAGCGATTGGCCTCGGGCTCGTCGGTGCAGATGTAGACGACTTCGCCCCAGTAGGTCGCGCCAGCGTTCTGCGCCGGGTCGAGGTCGTTCTTGTCGACCTGCAGGCGCTTGTAGATGGCGTTGCCTGACTGGCCGGCGCCGAGCTGGTAGGGGAAGGGGTACACGCCCGTCCACGGCTGGACCTCCGAGCGCGGGCCGCAGCCGGGCTGCGAAGCGTTCAGGCCGTCGCCGTAGGTGTCGGTCGCGAACAGGCCGAGCCAGTCGCAGGAACCGTTCTGGATGTAGGTCGGGTTCGAGATGCCGTTGGGGTTGAGGTTCGTGCAGCTCGGCGCGTCGGCGGCGCAGAAGCCGTGCTTGAGCCAGCTCATGCCGATCTGCTCGAAGCGCGTGGAGCCGTTGACGGTCTTGAGGCGGTAGAGCTGCGTGCCGATGACCGGGTGACGGTTGGGCTGGACGCCGGAGTCGATCCAGATCGCTTCCTGGTCGCCGACGTTGCAGGACACGGTCGTCACGGCGTAGGCGCCGATGTCGCCGACCGCACCGTACTCGCCGAACGAGCTGCCGATCGTGCTGACGATGACGTCGGGGCCGATGACGCCCGCGGCCGGGGCCGGCGCGTTGCGGACCACCGGGCGCGCGGCGTCGAACATCGCCGAGCCGAGCAGCGTGATCGAGCCGACGGGCGCCTGCTCGCCGAGCGCGAGACCGAGCTCGGCCGCGAACTGCGGGGCGAACACGAGCTCGCCGGTGAGGGCGAAGTCGTCGCCGCGCTCGATCAGGCCCTGCTCACCGGCGGCGAGCACGAACACCGGGCGGCCGGCGAGGTCGCCGGAGTTGGCGAGCACCGTCCACTTGCCGTCGTACAGCGCGACGGAGAGCTCACCGAGGCCGAAGCTCTTGCCGTCGGGGCCGGTCAGCGTGAACTGGCCGACGCCCATCGCCATGCGGGTGGTCGCGAAGCCGACCACGCGCGCTTCGTCGCGCACGAGCTCGGCCTGACCGCGAACCGGGGCGACGAGGCTCTGCGCCTGATCGATGCCGACGACGCCGATCGACCAACCGGCCGGCAGGCGCTGTTCGCTGGCGGGGAACACGAGCACTTCGCCTTCGACGAGGTAGCCGCGCAGCGTCGCGCTCGGTTCGGTCTTCGCGGGGACGAGCGCTTCGGAGGCGCTGCTCTCGGTCGGGTTCGACGCACTCGCCGGAGCTGCGGCGAGCAGCGCGGCGGCGAGGGCGATCAGGGCGCGGGCGGGCCGCACGGGAGTCGCAAGGGAGCTCATGGGGATCGAGGGATTCCTGATGGAGAACGGAACGGGAGGGCGGCGCGGAGCACGCGTCCTCCCCCCACGGGAGCTCGCCGCATGACCTCGCCTCACGAAGGCCTTTCAATCTACGCCAACCGCCGGAGTTTCGGGGAAACGCGGATGGCCTTCCGACGAAACCCGTACGCAGGGCGGCGAAGCCCTAGCGACCTCGCTGCGCCGCCTGCCGATGGGCCTGCGCGCCGGCGAAGTCACCGCGCTCCTCGCACAACACGGCGAGGCCCAGATGGGCCCCGACGTGATCGGGGCTCAGACGCAGCGCGGCCCGCCAATGTTCCTCGGCGCTCGCCAAGTCCCCGCTCTGGGCGTAGGCCTGCCCGAGCAGCGCGTGCGTGTCCGGGTCGTCGGGGCGAGCGGCGAGCGACTCGCGGTAGAGCACGATGCCCTCCTGCAGCCGTCCCGTTGCGCAGTACATGCCCGCCAGGTTCTCGCGCGCCTCCTGAAACTGCGGAGCGCGCTTCAGGGCCGCTTCGAAGGCCGCGATCGCTTCCGGGAAACGGCCGGACTGGGCCGCGCTCACGCCGCGG
>JABWBL010000094.1 GCA_013360535.1 Planctomycetaceae bacterium | reverse complement strand
CGCACCTGCTTGTTGAGCAGCGCGCGCAGCTCGCGCACGCGCGCGCGCAGCGCATGGGCCGACTTCGCCGCCTCGAGGTCCCACGTGCCGGCGACGACCTGCTCGAGCGGCCCGGCCACCGACATCGAGTCGCCGATCCACACGATGCGCCCGGCGCGGTCGACGATGAAGGCCGTCGGCAGCGAGGTCTCGCCGCTCGCCTTGAGCCACGTGAGCGCCATCGCGCCCTGGGAGGCCGTCGCACCGTCGAGCACGAGGTCGCACGCGACCGAGTAGCTCATGCGCTCGCCCTGCCGCTCGACGAACGGCGCGACGTCGCAGGGCTTCTCCTCGAACACGCTGACGCCGAGCACGCGCACGCCCTTGTCGGCGTACTTGCGCTCGAGGTCCGACAGCATCGGGATCGACTTGTTCGCCGGCGTGCACCACGTGGCCCAGAAGTCGACCACGTACACCTGATCGCGCTCGAACTCGACCACCGGCTTGCCCTTGACCCACTGGCCGAGCTTGAGGCGCGGCGCCGGATCGCCGATGCCGAGCGACGCCGCCTGCACGTTGAAGTCTTGCGGCGGTCCCTTGGGCGGCAGGGGCAACGGCAACGCCAGCGCGAGGCTCGAGGTGGCGCCGAGCGCCATGGCTCGCAGGAGAGGTCGGAGAGGGTTCATCGCAGGACTTGGGGGGGCCGGATCTGGGGGGAGGGTTCCGGAGGTCGATCGGCGCGGTGGCCAGCGACGCTAGAGAGTAAGCCGAGCGGCGCGACCGGGGGGCCGCGCCGCGTTGGAAGCAGGCAAGAGTTGAGTGTCGCCGCCTACCCGCGGGCCTGGTCGGCGAGCACGTTGGCCACCGAGGCCGTCAGGCGCTTGCCCGTCGGCACGTGCAGGAACTCGTTCGGCCCGTGGGCGTTCGAGCCCGGCCCGAGCAGGCCGGTGATCAGGAACTGCGCCTTGGGGAACTTGGCGCCGAGCATCCCCATGAACGGAATCGAGCCGCCCTCGCCGTTGTACACGGCCGGCTTGCCGAAGTAGGTCTGCGACGCGCGGTCGATCGAGTCCTCGAGCCACTTCGTCATCGCCGGCGCGTTCCAGCCCGAGCCGGCCTTCTCGTACTTGAAGCTGACGCGCGCGCCGTAGGGCGGATCCTTCTCGAGGATCTGCTGCAGGCGCTTCGCCGCCGCTTCCGCGTCCATCGTCGGCGGCACGCGCAGCGAGAGCCGCGCCACCGTGCGCGGGCGCAGCACGTTGCCCGCGCTCGCCGTCGCCGGAATGCCGTCCATGCCGACGATCGAGAGCGCCGGCCGCCACGTGCGGTTGAGCGCGAGCTCGACCAGATCGCTCGCCATCGGCTGCATGCCCGGCACGAACGGGAACTTGTCGTAGATCTCGCTGCCGAGCACCTCCGCGACCTTCTTCGCCTGCGCGAGCCGATCGGGCGGGATCTCGACGTGGAAGTCCTTGACGCACACGCCCGTCGCCGGATCGTCGACGCGCGCGAGCAGCTGGCGCAGGATGCGGAAGCTCGACGCGACGATGCCGCTCGCATCGCCGGAGTGCACGCCTTCGGTGAGCACCTCGACCGACAGGTCGCCGCCGACGAGACCGCGCAGCGACGTCGTGCCCCACAGCTGCTCGTAATTGCCGCAACCCGAATCGAGGCACACGATCAGGCTCGGGCTGCCGATGCGCGGCGCCAGGTGATCGACATAGGCGGGCAAGTCGTAGCTCCCCGACTCCTCACAGCCTTCGATCAGCACGACGCAGCGCGCGTGCGGGATCTTCTGGCGCTCGAGCGCCTCGATCGCCGTCAACGACGCGTACGCCGCGTACCCATCGTCCGCGCCGCCGCGGCCGTAAAGCTTGTCCCCGCGCATCACCGGGATCCACGGGCCCAGCCCCTCGCTCCAGCCCGTCATCTCCGGCTGCTTGTCGAGGTGACCGTAGAGCAGCACGGTCTCGTTCGTCTGCCCCGGGATCTCCATCAGGATCACCGGCGTGCGCTCCTCGCCCTTTTCATTCTTCAGGCGCACGACCTCGAGCTTGAGCCCCGGGATCGGCCGCGCCTTGCACCACGCCGCGATCAGCTCGACCGCGCGGTCCATGTGCCCGTTCTTCTTCCAGTCCTTGTCGAAGGCGGGCGACTTGTTGGGGATCGCGATGTACTCGGTGATCGACGGGACGATGCTCTTGTCCCAGGTTTCCGAGACGAACTTCTCGACGGCCTTGGGATCGAGCGCGGGAGCGGCGGATTGGGTGTTGGGCGTCATGGCGGGCGCGAAGATACCCCCGCCCGCCACGGCGCGCCACGCGACCTCACGGAGTGAGCGTCAAAGTCCACGCATGCGTCAGGTTCGACTGCCCGTCGCATACGCCCTTGTGCGCCGTGTCGCGGAACCACACCTGCGCGTTCCACGTCTCGCCAGCCTGCACGACGACACCGTGGGCCGCGAGGATCGGGATCACGTTCACGTAGGTCACCGTGCCCGCCTGTCCGCTGTTCAAGTGCGTGCGCAGCCGCGCCATGCCCGGGCCGACGCACAGGAGCCCGTCGCCGAACGGAGCGCGGCGCTGGAACGGGCTCAGCACGAGCAGCGAGAGCGAGCTCGAGGGCAGCTGCGTCGCGCGGAACTGCAGGTCCGCCGCAGCGACGCTCGTCGAGCCGAACGCCTCGAGTCGCGCGCCACGTCCCGACGAATTCGCGCAACCGGCGCTGGGGTCGTCGTTGCCACAAGGGCAATTGACGCCGAAGCAATAGGGAGAGCCGAGGTCACTGCCGCACAGGGGCGCGGCGGCGGCCATGGCGAGGACACCGACGCCGACGAGCGTGGAGAGCCTCATGACCGACTTTCGTGGGCGCTGGGTGCGCCGAAACCCGGCGGGAAATCCGCCACGCAACTATGCGACATCCTAGGAGTTGCGGCCATGGGCCGCTGTGCGCGGGCCGTGCTGCGCAGCTCGGCCTACAGCAGGTCCGTCAGCAGGAAGCCGATTCCGATCGCTGTCTGTTGATGGTCGTAGTCGAGCAGCGTCTCGCCGTAGCCGTGGAAGAGCTGCACGTAGCCGCGCAGGTGGCCGTCGAGCGGGAAGCTCCAGTCGAGCTGCAACGCGCCGCGCCCTTCGTCGAAGTCGAGGTTGTGGCGCAGGAGCAGCGAGAACGTGCTCACGTCGCGCGTCCACACCGCGAGCAGGTCGCCGTAGCCGAGGTAGTCCTCGATGTCGGGATTGTTGTCGTCGGACTCCGGAATGCGCCACCAGCCGCGCGCGAGCACGGCCACGTCGCCGCGCTCGACGCCGACTTGCCCGTACAGACGGTTCCAGCTGCGCGAGAGCGCCTCACCGCGACCGTTGGACTGGTGCACAAAGCCGAGGTTGAGCATCCGCGCGCGCACGCCGGCCCATTCCGCGTCGAGCGGCAGCGTCCAGATCAGCTCGGGCTCGTAGTTCGTCTCGCGAAACGGAGCGGAATCGTCGAGGTTGTAGGCCTGCCAGTGCGAGAGCTGCGTGTACGCCGCCCACAGGTCGCCGCCGAAGAGCCCGTCGTCGACCAGCTTCAACTTGAAGCTCAGCTGGAACTCGAGCTCGAGCGGATCGAGGTCGTAGGCCTGCCCCGACGGCGACGCCGCATCGAGCACGCCCTGATTCGGCGCCGAGCTCCAGCGCCCGAGCAATGCGTAGTTCTGCTTGTGCGGCCGCATCTGGTACGGCGCGAGCGTCGACACCGGCTCCAGCTCCCAGCGCGTCGACAGCGGCGACGCCACCGGCGGCCCGGCGAGCTCCGGCTGCGTCACGCACGCCGTCGTGGCGCACGCAAGCGCGAGAGCGGACCAGGTGGCACGGCTCGACATGCTCGGAGCCTACTGTCGCGCCGCGCCGCCGCGAAACGCGCCGCTACGATGCCCCACGATGGCCGGTTGGTACGAACGACGCCTGTTCAACCCGTTGATGGATTTCGCGCTGCGCCAGCCGCGTTTCCATTCCTTGCGCGAGCACCTGCTCGCCGACCTCGCCGACTCTCCGCTCGAGATCGGCCCCGGCACCGGCCTCAACTTCCCCCACTACCCGCCGCGCGTCCGCCGCGTCCGTGTCGTCGCGCGCGAGCCCGAGCTCGACCCACGCGCAATCGAACGCGCGCGCCAACGCGGAATCGCCGTCGAACACCTCGTCGCCAGCGCCGACCGCTTGCCGCTCGCCGACGCGAGCGAACAGAATCTCATTTGCACGTTCGTGTTGTGCTCCGTCGCCGACCCCGACGCCACGCTCGCCGAGTTTCACCGCGTGCTGCGCCCCGGCGGCCGCCTTCACCTGCTCGAACACACGCTCTCGCCGCGCTCCTTCGAAGCCTTCGTGCAACACGCGCTCACTCCCGTGCAACGCACGATCGCCTGCGGTTGCGAGCTCGACCGCGACCTGCGCTCCTCCGCCGCCCGCGCCGGTTTCGACGTCACCTCGCTCACCTCCGCTCCGAGCCCCGCCCTCATCTTCCCCGCGAGCGAACTCCTCTCCGGCTTCGCGCTCCGCCGCTGACGGCCCGCGAAAAGTGTCACCCATGTGCCCGGACACGTGGCCGGTCCGTCGCGGCGCGGGGAAACTGCGAGCCCGCGTAACGCTCGCCCACTGTTGCGGATTCTTCGATGGAATCCCCTACCCATGCCGAAGCCCATGAACCTCTCCAAGCTCGCCGCCGCGCTCACCTGCGCCTTCCTCGCCCTGCCCGCCGCCGCCCAGACGATGCGCGGGCCGACGCCGTACCTGCAGGCGAGCGACAGCCCGTGGAGCGTCACGACGCCCGCTTTTGCGCTCGAGACGTTCCAGGATCACCTGCTCAACGTCCCCGGCGTCACGGGAACCGGCATCGTGACCTCGACCCAATTCAGCGGCGGCATCATCGACTCCGTCGACGGCGACGACGGCGTGGTCAACGGTGTGTGCGCCGGTGGCGACTCGTTTTTCCTCGGCGGCGGCCCGATGAGCTTCACGTTCAACGCAGCGACGCTCGGCGGCCTCCCGCGCAAGGCTGGCCTCGTGTGGACCGACGGCGGGAGCGGCTGCAACGCGACGTTCACGGCCTACGACGCCAACGGCACGCTGCTCGGCACGCTCGTCGCGCCGCTCATCGGCGACGCCTCGAACACCGGAACGGTCGCCGAAGACCGCTTCTTCGGCATCGAATTCTCCGGCGGCATCAAGGAGATCCGCATCCAGAACTCCTCGGGCGGCCTCGAGATCGACCACCTGCAATACGAGCTCCCCTGCGGCGTCAGCCCGACCTCGATCTACTGCACCGCCAAGACCAACAGCCTCGGCTGCGTCCCCGCGATCGGCTACGAAGGCTGCCCGAGCGCGAGCTCCGCCAGCACCTTCCGCATCTCCTGCGCCAACGTGCTCTCCAACAAGGCCGGCCTGCTCTTCTACGGCTACGCCCAAAGCGCCGCGCCGTTCCAAGGCGGCTTCATGTGCGTGCAGTCGCCCGTGCGCCGCACCGCCATCCAGACCTCCGGCGGCAACCCGCCCCCCGACACCTGCACCGGCAACTTCACCTTCCAGATGAACACCTGGATCCAATCCGGCTCCGACCCCCTGCTCGTCTCCGGCACCACCGCCCACGCCCAGTTCTGGTACCGCGACCCCTCCAGCCCCAGCACCACCGGCCTCAGCAACGCCCTCTCCTTCACCATCCGGCCTTGACTGCGGCTCGCGGACGCCGCGACCGCGCTGCCGTCGCGATCGAAGTCAACTCTCTGAAGCAGTTCGGTTCCGAATCGATCCAACGCGTGCCCGCAATCGCGTTCCTTGGCTGAGAGCGCGCTCGATTCCTTTGGACGTCACTTTCCCGCAGGCGCCGCCGTCGGGCGCAGCAAGTCGACGCAGATCACGCTCGCGGGACCGGTGGCGGGACCGGCGGAGTCGCTGCAGGGGCGCACGACCGCCCAGATGGGCGCGACGCCGGCGCGGAGGTTGCCGACGGCGAGCTTTGCGTGCTCGGGCGAACCGAGAGCGTCACCGAGCCAGAAGTTCACGTTGGAACCGGAGCCATCCGGACGGACGACGGAGAGCAGCAGTCGCTCGAGGTTGCACAGCAGAAGAAGCTCGTCTTCGCCGTCGCCATCGACGTCCGGAGCAGGCGCCAGATCGCTGCATTCGTGACCGAAGAGCACGCGATCGCGCGACTCCACGCGGCCCGACTCGAGATCGACGAACACGGCCGACGACCTGGCGGCGTCGCGGCCGAACTCGCGGTTGTCGAAGGCCAGCACCGCGCGGAACGGCTTGCCGGCGCGTCGAAGCAGGACGGCATCCTGCAGGTACTCGCACGCCGCAATCCGGTTGGATTCCCAGCTGAACGACGCAAACTCCACGCTCGACAGGTCGCCAGCTCGAACCCTGGTGCTCACTTCTGGAAACGCGTCCAGTTGCCTCGCGACCACAACGGCCAAGGCCGCGCTCCGAAGCCCGCCGAAAGGAAGGACCGGCGCATCCACGCGTCGGGAATCGGCGTCGCCCAGCCCACCGGCCGAAGTCCACAGGGCGTGGTTGGAGTCGAGCTCGAGCACCACGTTCGACGGGCTCGTGCTCGATCCCTCGCGCTTTCGCGCGCCCATCAGCAACGCACGCTCCTGCCCGTCGGAATGTGCCATCCGCGCAAGCTGCGCGTAGCGCGGAATCATCAGGTCAGCGGGCAGGACTCCGGCCGTCACCACGCCGTCCATGGATAGATGCAGCGCACGCACCTCCATGTCCCAGCGCTGCGGAGTGTCACCGATGCTCCAGCTCCCGCTCCACGGATCGCGAAACGCCAGCTGCGGAGCCGCCAGAACCAGCAGACACGCCGACTTGCACTCGCTCGAACGCGGCAGGGTGAGCAGAGAGATCGGCAAGTTCTCGGGTTCAGGCCACGCGACCCGCTGCGAAACCAGCGGCGCCCCCGTGAGGCCGTCGAGCACTTCGAGCCACACTTCCCGCGCCGTCGCGTCGCTCCGACTGAGCACCGCCACATCCGCAACGCCATCCGCATTGGCGTCGTCGAGCTCCGTCACGAGCGCTCCGAGCGCCGCCTCTTTCGGAAGCGCATGAACCCAACGCTCCTTCACCGTCAGCGGCGACTTCGGATCCCTCTGGAGCCGCTGACCCTGCGCTCCGGCAACTCCCGCCACTGACGCAAGCACGGCGACTGCGAGCCAGGCCCGTTCCGCTCCGACTCTCACGCTGCGCGCTTGTTCCATGATCTTTCGCTCCACCTCTCCGCCGGAAGTCGACCGCGACTTGACGTTAGCCCACACGCGTCTCTCCGTGACGTGACAATCTCAGGTCTCGGACGCACTTCGAGAGCTCGCTCCACCGCGGCCGGCCCGGTTGGATTCGACCGGCTGACTTCGAGTCATGCATCCTGGGAGCTCCGAGACAGGCCGAGTGAGGCAAACCAATCGGCCGGTGGCGTGGTCGGAAAGCAGCGCCAGAGCTCGATAGACTCGTCCAGGCAAAATGAGGCGACGACGAACTGCGCGGGACCTGCGTGGGCGATGCAACGATCCACGAAATCGGCCTTGGCGCCTTGCCGTGCGTCTCCGAACAGGACTGTGACCGGCCGTACCGCCGCGATCGGTTCCAGCGCATCGAACTCCGCGAGGGAACCCGAAGTCGGCGCCAACGCAAAGATCCGGAGATCTTCGCCATCGCCCGCATCGAGCATGCTGAACGCGTAGAGCGTGCCGCAACGCGCGCACTCTGCCACGCCATCGGTGACGCCGTCGTACCACCCTGTCGCGACCATTCGGCTGAGGGGCGACTCAAAGGATCCCACGCGATCCACGCACTCGCGGCAACACGGCGGCTGGCTCATCGCTTGCACGAACTCATGTCAGGTTGCGGTTCGCGGCGCTTCTGCTCGTCCACACGCGTCAGTTCCAGACCACGATAGGGCGGTTGGGGATGTGGAGGACCATCGTTTCGGGGCCAGAGAAGCCGGTGTCGCGCAGGTCGACCGTGAGCGTAGTGCTGTCATCGAATCGAAGTGTGACAACCGAGGGCGAGGCGGCAACTTCAAGACAGCGACTGCCGAGTGGCCATGAGGCCTCGCCTTCGTTGCGGCCCGACCAGGTTCTGGAACCGAATACCGAGAGGTTTGAGCCGT
Organism: Planctomycetaceae bacterium; assembly: GCA_013360535.1. Taxonomy (GTDB): domain Bacteria; phylum Planctomycetota; class UBA1135; order UBA1135; genus F1-120-MAGs118. Next base: position 1,287 of record JABWBL010000094.1, on the reverse strand, counting down.
CGTCGAACGTCAGGTGCAGGCTGTCGTCGCAGAGCACGCTCACAACTTCGCGTCCGACGAGGTGCTGGAGTTGAGAGTCCACGGCGCTTGTCGGGCTCAGTAGCCGAGCACGTTCAGTTCCTTGACCTCGTCGGGAGTTGGCTCGCGGGCGGTGAGGGAGGATTTGGGGCCGCCGGCGTTGGCTTGGATGCGTTCGAGGGCGTCGAGGAGGAGTTGGGCCTCGCGAGGCTTGGTCGCGAAGAGGTTCTGGGCTTCGGTCGGGTCGGTGGAGAGGTCGTAGAGCTCGTTCTTGCCGTCGGAGGAGCGGATGAGCTTCCAGCGGCCAAGGTAGAGGGCGGAGCGTTCGCGCAGGAAGCGTTCGCCCCACGGGGAGGCCATGTCCTTGCCGCGGCTGTAGTTGAGCTCGGCGAAGAGGCCTTCGGTGCCCTTGGTGCCGGGGAATCCCTTGGCGTGCGGCGCGGCGATTCGCTCGGGCATTTCGGCGAAAACGAGGCGCGGCACGTCGGCGATCGAGATCGGGTCCTTGAGGACGCGGCCGGTGGTCTGGCCGGGGCGCTTGGCGATCAGGGGGACGCGCAGGGCGGGCTCGTAGATGTCCTTGGAGTGTTCGACGAGGTCGTGCTCGCCCAAGTACTCGCCGTGGTCGGCGGTGACGATCACGAGCGCGCCCGCGAGCAAGCCATCCTTCGCGAGCAGGTCGAAGAGCTCGCCCACTCCGCGGTCGGCGTTGGCGATGCCGCGGTCGTAGGCGTCGATCGCCTTCTGGAGGAGCGCGGCGTCGGGCGGCGTGTCGCTGCCGTAGATCTGCTGGTAGAGCAGGTCGAGCAGCGCGCTCGGGTTTTCCTCGGGCGCCGTGGGCAACTGCGCCTCGTTCGGGCCATCGACCGGCGCGACGTTGTAGGGCCGGTGCGCGTCCATGTAGTTGACGAACAGGAAGAACGGCTTGTCGGGCTGGCGCTGCTTCACCCACTCGTGCGCGAGGCGCGACATGTCGACGCCCGGGCGGCGCTCGTTCACGAACGTCTCGAAGCCTTGGTGCAGGCCCATGCGGTCGTTGACGTAGCCGCGGTTGGCCGCGAAGGCCGCGGTCTGGTAACCGGCGGCGGCGAGGGCCTCGGCGAGCGTGAGCTCCTCGGGCGCGAGTGGCCGCGCGTCGTTGAAGACCGCCTCGTTCGTTCCGTTGCGCACCATCTCGGCGTCGGCGTGGTGGCGGAACGGGAACAGGCCGGTGAAGAGCGACGCGTGGCTCGGCAGCGTCCACGGCGCGGTCGAGCGCGCAACCTCGTG
>JABWBL010000093.1 GCA_013360535.1 Planctomycetaceae bacterium | reverse complement strand
GGTCTGGCCGCGGCGGAGCGCGACGAGCTCGTGCTCGAGCTGCTCGACGGCGAGGCGCTCTACACGGTCGCCGGTGGCCTCAAGCCGGTCAGCTCGGGTTTCTGGCAGGCGAGCTTCTCGGTCGACGCCCCGGACCTGTCGCAGGTCGAGGCCGTGCGGGCCACGCTCGCGCAGCTCGAGCTCGGTCCCGACCTCACAGCCGGCGTGCAGGCCTTCGCCGACGTCCACGAGGGCCGCCGCCACGTGCAGGCTTTTGTCGTGCATCGACCCGCGCTGCGTTCGCTGCTCGCGAGCGAAGCCGCCTTCTTCGGCCCCCTCGGGCTGGGCCCCGGCGCCGATCCGTTCGAGGTGCTCTGCACGGTCGAGCGTTTGCCGCGCCTCGAGCGATTCCGCGGCTACGGCCTGCTCTTCGGCTACCCGCGCCACGCGGTCGAGTTCTTCGTCGCCGCCGCCGCCGAGGAAGAGCGCACGGGCAAGCTGCCACCACGCGAGTTCGCGCACATCGCGACCTTCGGCGCCGAGAAGCACCGCTTCGTCTGGGCCGTTCCGCCCGGCCACGTCGACAACGCCGAGGACCTCGCTCTGCGCGCCGCCGCCGCACCGCTCCTCGCCCGCTACCGCGCGCAGCGCGAGCGCTTCACGCACGGCGAGACCGTCGACGCGCTCGCGCTCCTGCGCGCCGTCGTGCGGGAGGTCCGCCCCAAGCCTGAGCCGCGCCCCGCGCGTGCCTTCGAACCGAAACTCCAACCCGTTCTCGCCCCATGAAACCGACCGCCATGCTCCGCACCCTGCTCGCCGGCCTTGCGCTGGCCCCGCTCGCTTCCGCACTTGACCTCACTTATGTCGCCGACACCACGGACGACCGCATCTACCGCCTGCGCGACTTGAACCTCGACGGCGATTACGACGACGCCGGTGAAGTCGGCACGTTCTACGACACCGCGCTGGGCCTGCTGCCGATGACGTCGCCCAACGGCCTCGTCGTCCGTCCCGACGGTGGCGTGCTGGTGTGCGACAGCAACGTCGATCAGGTGCTGCTCCTGCGCGACCTCAACCTCGACGGCGACGCGCTCGACGCGGGCGAGGCGAGCGTGTTCTTCGACGGCACGGCCGGCGGAAACGCGGCCGGAATCCTGATGGTCGCGGCCAACGGAGTCGCGCTCGACGCCTCCGGTCGCGTGTGGGTCGCGAGCAACAACCAGATTCTCGGCTCGATCGTCGGCGACGACCTGATCCTCGTGCTTGAGGACCTCAACGCCGATGGCGACGCGAACGATGCGGGCGAGGCGCGCGTCTTCCACGCTCCCGTGCTCGGCAGCGGCGTCGTCGGCGACTCGATCCCGACGGCGGTCAAGGTCGGCCTCGACGGCGCCGTCTATTACGCCGAGAACGGCGTCACCGGCGTGCTCGCCAAGGCGATCTGGCGCCTCGAGGACTTGAACGGCAGCGGGAGCATCGACGCTCCTGGCGAGGCCAAGGCCTTCTTCACGATTCCGCCGCAGCCCTCGAACGTGTTCCTGTGGGACGTCGAGCAAGGCGCGGACGGCGCGTGGTACGTGTCCGATCGCGGCAACGAGATCCTGTGGCGCGCGTTCGACGCGGACTCGGACGGCGTGATCGGCGCGGGCGAAGCGGTCGCGTGGTTCACCGGCAGCGCCCCGAGCGACCTGTGGACCGTGCGTTTCGCGAGCGACGGCTCGATCGTCGGCTGCGAGGCCGCCGGGGCTGATCGCATCCGGCGCTTCGCCGACAGCGATTCGAACGGAGTCGTGACCGTGTTCGAGGTCACCGACCTCTACAACGACACCGTCGCGGCCTTCGACATCGCCAACCCGCGCTCGATCGCGCTCGCGCCGGATCTGGCGCCGCCGGTGAGCTACTGCACGGCTGGCACGTCGACCTCCGGCTGCAACGCGACGCTGGGCTGGTCAGGCTTCCCCAGCGCCGCCGCGAGCTCCGGCTTCACGCTGCACGCGACCTCGCTCGAGGGCGACAAGCAGGTGCTCCTGTTCTACGGCGTCAGCGGCCGCAGCGCCGCGTCGTGGGGGAGCGGCTCGAGCTTCCTGTGCGTCAAGGCGCCGACCCAACGCACGTCCGTCGCCAACTCCGGTGGCACGGCCGGCACTTGCTCGGGCTCGCTCTCGCTCGACTGGCTCGCGTTCGTCGCCGCGAACCCGACCGCGCTCGGCGTCCCCTTCGCCGCGGGCGACGTCATTCAGGCGCAGGGCTGGTACCGCGACCCGCCGAGCGCCAAGACCACCAACCTGACCGACGCGCTCGAGTTCACGCTCGCGCCGTGAGGTCGCGAGGCGCAGCCTCGAAAATCGCGAGGGCCGGCGGATCGAGCGATCCGTCGGCCCTCGCCGGTTCGTGGGACCCGTTGTCGGGGAGCGCTCAGAGAACGTGAAGAAATTCACGTTCTCGCCGTCCGGCGCCGCCAGGCGACGGCGCAACCAGCATCCTGAGAGCTCGTATCCTCATTTCTTCACGAGCTCTCAGTCCGCGCGCTCGCGCGGGATCAGGCGGTTGGAGCCGACGACGCGCAGGAGCAGGCCGGCTTCGGTGTAGACGAGCTTGCGGATGCGCAGGCGGTGCGCGGTCGCGTCGCCGCCGCAGAAGGGGCAGTCGACCGGCGGGGGCGGCTCGTCGATCGAGCTCGCGGCGAAGTCGGCGCAACGCGTCGCGGGCGCGCGGTCCGTGCCGAAGAGCGGCAGGACGGCGGCGGTGGCGAGCAGGGCGAAGCCGGCGAGGTACTTCATGGCGTCTTCCTTCGGCCGCTCTCCGGGTGGAGGTGGAGGGCGGCGCACGGGGGCAATGGTAGGCCCGGTGGGGGCGAGCCGGCAACCCGTCCGGCGGGAGGAATTCTTGGGGGTGGCGGCCCTCGGGTGGGTGCCGGTGGGGGGCTGGGGTTCCCGCAAAGCGTAGGAATCGCCCCTTAGCGGCTACGGGAGCGAGGCCGGGGACCGCGCCGGAAGGGGGCGCCGGGGCCGATGCCGAACTTGGCCCGCCGTTCGCTGTGGGGAGCGGCCCCCCGGCCCGACCGCGGCCCTGCTCCTCCCCCGCATGAAGCTCAAGATCGTCCTGATCGGCGTCGCCGCGTTCGCGTTGCTCGCTTTCGCGCACTTCAAGCTGAACTCCGGGCCCAGTTCGCGGGGCTCGCTGGAGCCCGAGCCCAGCCAGGACGCGTCCGCGTCGGCCGATCGCCCGACCGACAAGGCCCGCGAGGCGTTCCGCGTCGGCTTCCTGCCCGTCACCTGACACCTCACCTGCCCCGTCACCAGTTGGGTGACGAAGAACTCCAGCGTCGGCACCGAGTTCCAGGCCGAGCGCTTCAGCGACTTCCCGACCATGAAGGAAGCGTTGATCGCTCGCAAGATCGACGCCACGTTCATGATCGTGCCGCTCGCGATGAAGCTCGTCGCCGACGGCCAGCCGGTGAAGATCGTCTACCTCGGCCATCGCGACGGCAGCGCGCTCGTCGTCGGGGCCCAATCGCCTGTGCAGGACTTCACGCAGCTCTCCGGAAAGCGCGTCGCGATCCCCAGCCGCTTCTCGAACCAGCACTTGCTGATGCAGCGCATGCTGAAGAAGAACGGCATGGCGAAGGATGCGATCACGCTGGTCGAGATGGCGCCGCCGGAAATGCCGGGCGCACTGGCGGCCAACGCGATCGACGGCTACATCGTCGGCGAGCCGCACTGCGCCAAGGCCGAGATGGAGGGCTACGGTCGTGTCCTGTACTTCATGAAGGACCTGTGGCCAGACTTCATCTCCTGCGGGCTCGTGGTTCGGCAGGAAGTCATCAACGAGCGGCCGGAGCTCGTGCAGGAGCTCGTCGACGGCATCGCGGCCTCGGGGCTGTGGCTCGAGGACGATGTCGAGGACGGCGCGGCGCACCGCAAGCAGGCGGCCGCGGTCGTCGGCAAGCTCTACTACAACCAGAAGCCCGAGCTGCTCGAATGGGTGCTCACGCGCCCGCTCGATCGGGTTCGTTACGACGACCTCTTGCCTCCGCGCGAGAATTTCGACGAGATCATGGACCTCGCCGTCGAGATGAACGTGATCCAAAAGCGCATGGCCTTCGAGGAATACTGCGACACGCGGTTCGCACCGAACCTCGGCGCGATCCGGCGTGTCCAGAACTTCCCGCCGCCGGACGTCGCGGCGAAGTCGGATAAATGAGCACTCCCGCGCTGGTCACGGCCGTCGTCGCGGCTGCGGTGATCATCGCCTCGCGGGGCCTGCGCCAGCGCGCGCAAGCGGTCGTGCTGCCCATCTTCACGGGGATCCTGTTGTTCGCGGTGTGGCACCTGCTCGCCCAGGCCTCGTGGTACGAGCTCGCGATGCCCGGACAGCCCGTGCGCACGATCGAGCGCTTTCCGACGCCCGGACGCGTGCTGCCGGCGTTCGCGGAGCTCGCGAGCGACGGCCGCATCTTCCGCTACATGATCGCGAGCCTGTTCCGCGTGGCCACGGGCTTCGGGCTCGCCGCGCTCGTCGGCATCCCGCTCGGTCTCTACGCGGGCTGGTCGACCCGCGGCGGCTATGCGATCGATCCGTACATCGCCGCGCTGCGCCCGATCTCGCCGATCGCGTGGATCCCGATCTCGGTGCTCGCCTTCGGCATCAAGGACGAGGCCGCGATCTTCATCATCTTCATGGGTGCGTTCTTTCCGATCGTGACCGGCGCGGCGACGGCCGTGCGCTCGATGCCGATCGCCTACTCGCGCGCGGCGCACAACTTCGGCCTGCGCAAGTGGGAGCTGCTGCGTTTCGTCGTGCTCCCCGCGGCCATGCCGCAGATCATCACGAGCCTGCGCATCGCGCTCGGCATCGGCTGGCTGGTCGTCGTCGCGGCGGAAATGACCGCGATCAACTCGGGCCTGGGCTTCCTCGTCGTCGACGCGCGCAACATGGGCATGCGCTATGACCTCGTCGTCGCGGGCATGCTCGTGATCGGCGCAATCGGTGTCGGCCTCGACTGGCTCGTGCGCCGGCTCGAACGCCTCGACAGCGTGCGTTGGGGCTTCTCGAAGGAATGACCGTGGCTCCCGATCCCAACCAGCCCCCCAAGATCGTAGTCCGTGGCCTGACCAAGCGTTTCCGCCGCGGAAACGAGGAGTTCACGGCGCTCGATCCCGTCGACCTCGATGTCGCGCAGGGCGAGCTCGTCTGCCTGCTCGGGCCGTCGGGCTGCGGCAAGTCGACGCTGCTCAACCTGCTCGCGGGCTTCGACGAAGCGAGCGGCGGCACGGTCCACATCGACGGCGAGGCGGTGCGCACGCCCGACCCGCGGCGCGTGTTCGTGTTCCAGGAGTACGGCATCTTCCCGTGGGCCACGGTGCGCGAGAACATCGCGCTCGGCCTGCGGCGGCGTTCCGAGAGCGAGCGGCACGAAATCGTCGAGCGCTACATCGACCTGGTCGGCCTGCGCGGCTTCGAGAACTCCTATCCCGGCGAGATCTCCGGCGGCATGAAGCAGCGCGTCGCCGTCGCACGTGCGCTCGCGGTGTCGCCGGAAGTGGTCTTCATGGACGAGCCCTTCGGCGCGCTCGATTCGCTCACGCGCCTCTCGATGCGCCAGGAGCTGCGCCGCATCTGGCAGCTCGAGCGCCTGACGATCGTGCTCGTCACGCACGACGTCGACGAGGCGCTGCAGCTCGCCGACCGCGTCGTCGTGATGACCTCGCGCCCCGGCCGCATCGCCGCGACGATTCCCGTCGGGCTCGAGCACCCGCGCGAGCCGCTCTCGCCCGCCTACGGCACGCTCCGCAAGCAGCTGTTCGGCCTGCTCGGCGTGGTCGACGGCGTCTGAGAACCGTCCGAATCGGACGGGTACTCAGGTCGCGACTCGCGTGCTAGAAACGAAGCATGCGGCTGCGCCATACCCTGCCGTGGAAAGAGCCGCAGCTCGGCGGCCTGCGCGCGCGTTGCCTGCGCCGCGTGTTGCGCCACCACTGCCCGCAGTGTGGCCTCGGCGCGCTCTTCGACCGCTGGGCGCACCTGCGCGAGCGCTGCAACCACTGCGGCCTGATCTACCGCCGCGAGGACGGCGCCGAGCTCGGCTCGATGTACCTCTCGGCCACCGTCTCGCAGCTCTTCGCCGCCGCCGTGTTCGTGCTCCTGTGGCTCTTCACCGACTGGACGCCGTGGATCGGCTTCGCGGTCGGGACGCCGATCGTGCTCGCCTTCTGCTACGGCTTCCTGCCGCTCTCGATGGCGCTGTGGACCGCCGTCGAATACCTCACCGACGTCGCCAGCGGCGAGTGGTGGGCCAAGCCGCGCTGAGGCGCTGCGCCATGCCCGAGCTTCCGGAAGTCGAGACCGTCGCACGGTTGATCCGTCCGTACGTCAGCGGGCGGCGCGTCGAGGGCGTCGAAGTCGCGTGGAAGCGCACGCTCGGAGGAATGTCGCCGCAGGCCTTCGAGCGCGGGCTCGTCGGGCGCCGCATCCTCGGCATCGAGCGCCGCGCGAAGTATCTCGTGATGCCGCTCGACTCGGGCGCCGCGATCGTGTGCCACTTGCGCATGACCGGGCGCCTGCACGCGGAGCCACGCGGCTGGGACGCGGGCAAGTTCTGGAAGGTGCGGCTCGCGCTCGACAGCGGGCGCGAGCTCGTCTTCATCGACGTGCGCAAGTTCGGGCGGTTCGAGCTCGTCCGCGATCCCGCGCAGCGGCTGGCGGAGCTCGGGCCCGAGCCGTTGGGGCCGGAATTCACGGCGGAAACGCTGTACGACGGCCTGCGGGGCCGCTCGCGCGCGCTCAAGCCGTTGTTGCTCGACCAGTCGTTCCTCGCGGGGCTGGGCAACATCTACGTCGACGAGTCGCTCTTCCGCGCGCGCCTCCACCCGCTCGCCAATTCCCGCCGCGTCAGTGCGGAACAGGCCGCCCTGCTCCATCGCGAGATCCGCGCCGTGCTCTCGGAAGCGATCGAGCGCGAGGGTTCGAGCTTCGACACGTTCTACCGCACGCCCGAAGGCAACCCGGGCAGCTTCCAGCACCAGTTCCGCGTGTACGGCCGCGGTGGGGAGCCTTGCCGCGAGTGCGGGACGCCGATCGTGCGCTCCGTGGTCGGCCAGCGCGGCACGCACACCTGCCCGAGCTGCCAGCCGCGCCCGCGCCGCGCCTCGCGCAAGCGCTGAATTCGTACGGCCCCAAAACCTGGCACTTGCGCCGCTCGCCGAAAGGTGCGGTACCTTGGGAAGGACTTCCCGAGGGTGGCCCAGTGCGGGCCGCCGTATCGCGAACGGTCGCTGCGCCACCGTGGGCGGAGCGGCTCGTCCAAGACTGACAGGAGAATCCGATGCACGCGAAACTGACGTCCCTCTTCCGCTCCACCTCCGCCGTCGCGCTCTTCGCGCTGGCGAGCGCCACCGCCTCGGCCCAGACGGTGATCAACGCGAACCCCGGCCCCGCCAACAACGGCGGCTCGCCCAACTGGGCGATGTTCTTCGACGTGGCCGCGACCGGCGGCGACTTCCTCGTCACCGAACTCACGACGGCGAGCAACGCCGGCGCGAACGTGCAGTACTCGGTCGAGGTGCTCGTGTACACGGGCTCGGGCCTCGGTGGCCCCGTCGCCTCGGGCCCCGGCAGCTCGCCCGTTGGCTGGACCTCGCTGGGCACCGTCAGCGCGACGCAGGGTGCGACCGCCAGCGGCATCTCGCTGCCGATCGACATCCCCGACATCACCGTGCTGAACGGCCAGACCACGGGCGTCGCGCTGCGCTTCACCGGCGCCGGCCCGCGCTACTTCGGCACCGGCACGCCCGCCTACAGCGTGTACAGCGACGCCAACCTGGCGCTGACGACCGGGGACGCCCGCTCGGCGCCTTTCACGACGACGGGGAGCTTCTTCACCTCGCGCGCGCTCGTGGGCTCGATCACCTACGAGTCGCTCGCGAGCGGCCCGGTCACCTACTGCACCGGCGGCACGACGACCAGCGGTTGCGTCGCTTCGATCTCGGCCGACGCCCAGCCGAGCGTCTCCGCCGCGAACGCCTGCAACATCGCGGTCGCCAGCGTCGAGGGCCAGAAGTCGGGCCTGATCTTCTACTCGATCAACGGCCAGCAGGCGCAGGCGTGGAACGCCACGAGCTTCCTGTGCGTCAAGGCGCCGACGCAGCGCACCCCGACCCAGACCTCGGGCGGCACGGTCGGTGCCTGCGACGGCTCGCTCTCGCTCGACTGGAACGCCTTCCAGGCCGCGAACCCCACGGCGCTCGGCAATCCCTGGAGCTCCGGCGACACCGTGCAGGTGCAGGCGTGGTTCAGGGATCCGCCGGCTGGCAAGGCGACGAACCTCTCGGACGCCGTCGAGCTGACGTACGCGCCGTGACGGCGGTGGACCCAGTCCACACGCCCGACGGCGCACGTTGACGGGCTGAATCGTTCGGGGCCGGTCGCCTTCCCCAGGCGGCCGGCCCCGGTTGTTCTGAGCTAGGCGCCGATGCGCTTGCGCCAGGCGTCGGCCAGCTCGGTCACCTGCGGCCACTGGTCGACGCACATCGCGAGGTAGAGCGTGACGTCGAAGGCCTGGTACTTGGCGTCGAGCGCGGCGATGGCGGCGTCGATCTTGTCCGTGGCGGGGCGGATCGAGTCGAGGTCCTCGACCATGCCGTTCTCGTGCGCGACGCCGGTCGCGTCGAGGAAGTCGGTGACGAGCTCGCGCCGGTCCTTGATCAGGTAGCTGCCGAACAGCTCGTAGCAGAGGTCGGCGTTCTTCGCGTTGGTCAGGATCTGCTTGGCGCGCTTGGCGCGCTGCGCCATCGGCAGGTTGCGCACGGCCTGCGGGCGGAAGTTGAGCGACTTGGCGACCTCGAGGTCGAGCGGGCCGAAGCCCTGCTGCTGCAGGGACTCGTAGATGCCGAGGAATTCGGCCTCGGTGAGGCGACGGAGCTGATCGACGACGACCTGGGTCATGGCTGGCTGTCCGCTTGGGGTTTGGGGGCGAGGAGCATAACGCCGTGGCGTCAGCCCGTCAGGATCTCGGCCGTCGACTGGGCGCGCGAGACGACCCGCACTGCCGCGCGCAAGGCGCGCACGAGCGCCGCCCAGGGCGCGAGGAACAGGATCCACAGGGCCGTGGCGCTTCCCGAGAGCATGTCGAGCTCGCGCGCGAGGTCGACTTCCCCCAGGCGCACCCACGCGGCCAGCGCGGCCGCGCTCAGGAGGAACACTCCGAAGAGCACACGCGGGAGCAGCCACGTCGCGGCCTCGCGCTGGGCGCGCTGCGCACGCAGGAGCCACGCCACGCCGCCGCACAGGCACACCATCGCCGCGTTGGCGCTCAAGAGCTCGATCAGCCCGAGCACCTCACCGTCGCCGGGTTCGAGCGACGCGCGATACAGTCGCAAGGCGAGCTCCACGCACCACAGGAGGAACGCGGCCCCAAGCTGCGCGGAGGCCTTGCCGCCGACGCGCGCGCGGGCGAGCTCGAGCAG
>JABWBL010000722.1 GCA_013360535.1 Planctomycetaceae bacterium | reverse complement strand
GCAGCCGCCGCCCGCCGCGACGCCGCAGGACTCGCAGTCGGCGCTGTTGCTCGGCCACGTCGGCGACCGCGCGCTCGACTCGGTCACGTTCCTGCGCAAGCTGTGGGTCGCCGACAACCGGCTTGCGCGGCGCGTCGTCGAGCAGATGGTCTTCGCCGAGCTCGCGACGCTCGAGGCCGACCGGCTCGGCATCAAGCTGGTCGAGGCCGCGGTCGAGGCCGAGCTCACGCGCGCGCAGAACGAACTCGCGCGCAAGCTCGAGTCGAAGGGCTCGAAGCTGACGCTGCGCGAGCACATCGATCAGGTGATCGGCGTCGAGCCGGAGCTATACCTCGCCGACCTGCGCGACGAGACGATCGTGCAGATGCTCGCCGAGCGCTGCGTGCGCGCCTACATGCTCGAGACCGACCGCTGCGACGTCGTCATCACCGAAGTGCGCTCGGCGGAGGCGCGCGACGCCTTCGAGTCCGGCCTCGCGCTCGGCAAGGGCTTCGACGAGCTCGCTCTCGCGCACGGGTTCGGCGACGAGGAGACGACGCACGTCACGCGCATGCAGATCGCGCGCTCGGAGAGCCAGGAGCTGCCGCGCCTCGTGTTCGCGACGCCGCAGGGCAAGGTCGGCGGGCCGCTCGAGCAGAACGGCCGGTGGCTGTTCTTCGTCGCGCAGAAGCGCGTCGAGGGCCGTCCCGGCACGTGGGCCGAGCTGCGCGAGGACGTCGAGAAGAGCCTCGTGGCCGAGCCGGTGGGGGACATGGAGTTCCTCCAGTGGCGCTCGGCCATGGTCCGGCGCTACCGGGTCGAGCTCGAGCCGTTCTTCGAGCTGGTCGAGCGCAAGAAGCGCTGAAGTCCGCGACCGGGGGCCCCTCCGGCCGCTTTCCGACGCAAAATCGCCTCCGGCGCGCTCCCGCTCCGCCCCCGACCTTGACCGCGCGGGCGGGCTCGACGATTCTTTACGCCTCCATGAGCACGAGCGACGTCCCGGTGCCCCTCGTCGAAGCCTCCGAGGCTCCCCAGTCCGAAACGGCGGGGGCCGCGGTCGGGCAGGCCGTAAATGTCGGCAAGGTCGCTCGAGAGCTTCTTGATCGCGCGCGGCAGCGTGAAGCGCTTCTTCTCGCGCACCCAATGGCCGAGGAAGTACATGCCGAAGCCGGCGTCGCAGAAGAACGTGTGGTGCGCGCCGGCGTCGGAAAGCGAGACGAGATTGCCGTCGACGGCGAGCAGCGCGCCCACCTCGTCTTCCTCGGCGTTGAGCAATTTCGCGGTGAACGTCGTCTCGAGGCCGTCGGCGAGGCCGATGTCGAGGAATGCGTCGAACGGATCGGCGCCGCGCGCGGCGGCGATCTCGGCGATCGTGCGGCCCTCGAGCGCGCGGATTTCCGGCTTCGCCGCGATCGTGACCTCGACGCGATCCCAATGGCCGTTGAAAAGCCGGGTCGGGCGGGAACGCGCCAGGTCGTCGCGCGCCCTACGGCGGAACCCGGGATCGGCGTAGGTGCGGGCGAGCGCGGCCGGGTCGCTGGTCTGCGGCCAGCCTTCGAGCATCAGCATCGGATAGGCGCCGAGCAGCGTGAAATCCAT
>JABWBL010000721.1 GCA_013360535.1 Planctomycetaceae bacterium | reverse complement strand
CGCGGCGTCGCGCGCGAGCGCCGAGGGGTGCAGGCGCAGGGCGCAGGGCGCGGCCTGCACGAACGGCGTGTCGGGCGAAGGGTCGATGGCCATCGCCGTCCACGATACTCGCTGCGGACGAATGTCAACGCGCGGGAAGCGCGGGTTACTCCTTGCCGCGGCCCCACTCGACCAGCGTGCGGGAGCTCTTCAATTCCACCTTTGCGCCGGTGGGCATGGCCATGTTCTGCACGCTCTCCAACTTGACCATGCCCGAGAGCGGCACGTCGGCCGATTTGCAGACGTAGTGCTTTCCGGCGACGGTGCCGGCGCCGCCCGGCAGCGTGCCGTTCATCTGGATGACGATGCATTCGACCTTCTTGCCGCCGATCTCGAGCGTCTCGTCGGGCAGCCGCTCCGAAGTGGCCTTGATCGCCTCGGCCTTTTCCTCGCGGACCTTGCCGATCTCCCAATCGGCAAAGCTCTCCAAGTCGGCCATGTGGGCCTCGACCGAATCCTTGGCCGGCTGGCCCGGCGGCGGCGTGCCTGACGAGTCAGGAGCTGCCCGCGGGCACCTACCTCGTGCGCGTGGCCGACCGCGGAAGCGTCGGCAGTTTCACGCTCAGCGCGCAGTTCCTGCCTTCGAACGATGCCTGCCTCGGCGCCACACCTCTGACGCTTCCGGCGAACGTCGTCGACTCGACCTCGGGAGCGACGCTCGACGTCGGCCTGCCCGCCTGTGTCGGACCTCTCGGCGATCAGGACTTCTCCGTCGTGGCGCCGGGAGTGTGGTTCTCGATCGCGCTGCCGACGTCGTCGAGTGCCGGTGCGCTCGCGCTCTCGCTCGACACGCTGGGATCGAGCTTCGACACGCGCTTGAGCGTGTTCCAGGGCGACTGCGGCACGCTCGTGCCCGTCACCGCGAACGACGACATCGACGCGAGCGGCGCCTCGCGCGTCGTGTTCGCCGCGAGCGAAGGCCTGACGTATTCCGTGCTCGTCCACGGTGCCGCCGGCGCGACCGGCAGCTTCGTGCTGAACGCGGAAGTGCTCGACAGCCCGGGCAACGACGACTGCGGGGATGCCGTGCAGCTCAGCGGCGACTCCGGGGACGTGCAGGGCACTCTCGAAGGCGCCTCGGGTTCTGCCGCGAGTTACGGCTCGCTCGCGCTCGCGCCCTGCGGTGGTCCCTGGGGTCCGTTCGACGTGTGGTACCGCTTCGACGCGACTTGCACGACGGAGCTCAAGCTCTCCACCTGCGGCAACTTCGACACGGTGCTCTCCGTCCACACGGGTTGCCCCGGCGCGTTCGACGCCTTCGCGCTCGTCGGCGCTTGCAACGACGACGGCGATTCGAGCTGCGCACCGGGCTCGAGCCTGACCGTGCAGGTCAACGCGGGGACGGCGTACTTCGTGCGCGTGGCGCAGCGGGATGGAGCGTTGCCCGGCGACGACTTCGAGCTCGAGTGGGAGACGCTCGACAGCGACGGCGACGGCATCGACAGCGACGGCGACGGCACGGCCGACTGCAACGACCTGTGCCCGAACGACCCGCTGAAGATCGCGCCGGGAACGTGCGGCTGCGGCGTGAGCGACGACGACAGCGACGGCGACGGCACGGCCGACTGCAACGACCTGTGCCCGAACGACCCGCTGAAGATCGCGCCGGGAACGTGCGGCTGCGGGATCGTGGACGAGGATCTGGATGCGGATGGCGTCGTCGACTGCCTCGACAACTGTCCGACCGTCGCCAATCCGTCGCAGGGAGACTGCGACCTCGACGGCGTGGGGGACGCGTGCGAGATCGCGGCGGGAGCGCTCGACACCGACCTCGACGGCGTTCCCGATGCCTGCGAGCTCGGCCAGGTGCACACCTACTGCACGGCGGGAACCAGCACGAACGGCTGCGTGCCGACGCTCTCGCTTTCGGGGCCGCCGAGCCTCTCGGGCGCGCCGTTCCTCGTGCAGGCGAGCGACCTCGAGGGCCTGAAGTCGTCGCTGCTGTTCTATTCGCTCACGGGGCCGCGGGTGCAGCCTTGGGCTCCGAGCTCGACGAGCTTCCTGTGCATCAACGGTCCGACGCAGCGCACGTCCGCGCGCTCGACCGGCGGCAGCGCAGGCCTGTGCGACGGCTCGTTCGCGCTCGACCTGCTGCTGTGGGGCGCGGCCAATCCGAGCTCGCTCGGAGTCCCGTTCGCGCCCGGCGACGTGTTCGCGGCGCAGGTCTGGTACCGCGACCCGCCCGCACCCCGCGGCACCAACCTCTCGGCGGCGATCCAGATCACCTTCGCGCCGTAGAGCGCGGCCGCGGGCGTCGCTACTCTCCTCGCCACGATGCGGCTCCTGCTCGTCGCCCACAACTTCCTGCCCGCGCACGCCGCGGGGACGGAGGTGTACACCGGGCAGCTCGCGCGTTCCCTGCGGGCGCTCGGGCACGACGTGCACCTGCTCACGACCGAGAAGGATGTCGCGCGGCCGGATGGCTCGGTGCTGCGGCGCGAGTGGGAGGGGCTCGAGGTCACCGAGCTCACCAACAACCTGTTCCACTCGTCGTTCGAGGAGACCTGGGCCAACCCGCGGATGGAGGCCTTGTTCGCGGCCGAGCTCGAGCGCCTGCGGCCGGATCTCGTGCACTTCCACCACCTCCTGTACCTGTCGATCGGCTGCGTCGAGCGTGCCGTCGCGGCCGGGATCCCGGTGTGCTTCACGCTGCACGACTTCTGGCTGCAGTGCGCACGCTTCGGCCAGCGCCTGCATCCCGACGGCCAGATCTGCGAGCGCATCGACTTCGCGCGCTGCGGCTCGTGCCTCGCGACCTTCAAGTTCCGCCAGAGCCGGCTCGAGCAGGTCACGGGCCGCGCGCTCGCGCTGCTGCGCACG
>JABWBL010000720.1 GCA_013360535.1 Planctomycetaceae bacterium | reverse complement strand
CGGCTTCCTGGGCGAGGAAGGCGGCAAGCAGCCCGCCGCCGCCGGCGGCGAAGACCGCGGCAAGCGGCGCGGCCAGCAGGACGAGCCCCGCGATCCCCGGCAGCGCGTGCGCCTGCACCGCGAGCATCCGCCCGCGCGCATCGAACAGCACGTTCACGCTGCCCTGCTCCACCGGCACCCCGTTCACGCGCTGCGCGAAGCTCACCGTCCACTTGTCGCTCGTCCCGACCATGCCGAGCGGCAGGAACAGCACGCGCTCCTCGACGAGCGTCTGCGGCTCGATGCCGAACAGCTCCTGCGTGCGCGCCAGCGCCTCGCGCGCGAGCGTGAACCACTCGCGCTCCGAGTGCGGCTCGAAGGACGGCGCGAGCGACTTCCCGAACAGGAACTCGAGCTGCCCCGTGCCCTCGTCGACGTCGAGGCGCCATCCAGCGCCGTGCTCGTGCTCGAAGCGCTCGAATGCGGCCTCGACCGACGACGGACCGGCCTGCGGCGCCACCAGCGCCACACACACGAGAGCAAGGTTCAGCACGGGGGGAGCTTCTCCAGGGTCCTTGGGACGGCGAGCGTCTCCCAAGCTAACCGCCGGGAGATTCCTTCGGGTTTGACGACGTCGCGCAATCCCCGGTTCCGCGCTCCCGCCCTCGAAAAGACCGAACGAAACGGGCGCTTTCTTCCACCTGTGCGCCCTTGGACGCACGAAGGCCGCGCCCTTCGAGGGGACGCGGCCTTCGCGTGGAAGCGGCAGTGCTGGCTTACAACGCCAGCAGGCCCGGGTTCTCGAGCAGGCGCTTGACGTGCACGAGGAAGCGCGCGCCGTCGGCGCCGTCGGCGAGGCGGTGGTCGACCGAGGCCGAGAAGTTCATGTACTGGCGCACCTCGATCTTGTCACCCTGCGGCGTCTCGACGACGCCGGGGCGCTTGACGATGCGGTGCACGCCCATGATCGCGATGTCGGGGAAGTTGATGATCGGCGTGGCGAGGATGCCGCCGATGTTGCCGGCGTTGGTGATCGAGAAGGTCGAGCCCTTGAGGTCGTCCGGCTTGACCTTGCCGGCCTTGGTGCGCTCGGCGAGCTCGTTGAGTTCCAGCGCGAGCTGCAGGATGCCTTTCGACTGCACTTCCTTGACCACCGGCACGATCAGGCCGTTGTCGGTGTCCATCGCGATGCCGAGGTTGACGTAACCGCAGCGCACGATCTCCTGCGTCGCCTCGTCGAGGTGCCCGTTGAGCATCGGGTACTTCGCGAGCCCGAGCGCGCAGGCCTTCATGATGAACGGCATGAAGGTGACCTTGATGCCGCTCTCGGCACCCATGGCCTTCGCCGTCTCGCGCAGGCGCACGAGCTCGGTGACGTCGACTTCCTCGACGACGGTGAAGTGCGGCGCGGTGTACTTCGAGCGCACCATCGCCTCGCTGATCTTGCGGCGCACACCGCGGAACGGGATGCGCGTCTCGCGTTCCTGCGGAGCGAAGCTCACCGGCGCGGCGACGGGCTTGGCCGGCTGAGCGGGAGCTGCCGCCGCAGGCTTCGCCGTCGGCGTGGGAGCCGGGGCCGCCGTGCGCGACTTCGCAAACGCCTCGACGTCC
>JABWBL010000719.1 GCA_013360535.1 Planctomycetaceae bacterium | reverse complement strand
CCGTTGCCGACCGAACAGCGCAGGCCCGTGCCCGTGACGACGATCGACTCAGCCACGCGGCGCCTCGCTCACGATCGTCCAGCGCAGCTCGTCGAGCCGCCCGTGCACACGCACGTTGCCGCGGAACGTGAGCGACAGCCTGCGCTTGTCGCCATCGACGAGCAGCGTGTCGCACACCAGCTCGAGCGGCTGCGGTTCGTCGCCGAGGCGCACCGACACCGCCGGACGCCAGCGCGGCACGACGAAGTCGAGTTGGCCTTCGCGGGTCACGCCCTGCACGCGCACGCGCTCACCGCCCTTCACGTACCCTGCGAGCACCTGATCGGGCGGCGCGACCTGCTGGAAGCGCGGGTCGAAGTCCTTCGGCAGGAACGGCATGCGCGCCTTCATCCACGCCTCGTCGTACGTGCCGGCGAAGCGCGCACGCTCGCTCCAGAACGGCGCGATCGGCCCGAAACCGACGGCACGTCCCTTCGTTCCCGCGGCCTCGACAGGCGCGTCGGGGTGCTCGATCTGCGGCGCCGGCTGGCCGCGCAGCTCGCTCACCGCCGTCGTGCGATAGCCGCAACCGGCGGGATTCGCGTCGAAACGCCGCGGCGGATCGGTGTTCGGATCGACGCCGCCAAAAGCGCGCTCCCACACGAGCGGCACGGGTTCCATCGGCCCCGGCTCCGCAGGCACGGTGCCGGTGAGCAGCCCGCGCTTCCAGATTCGCGGCCCGCACACGGACGCGCGCTTGGAGATCGAGCCGCACGCGAGCACGACCTCGCTCCAACGCTGGTCGCGGTGCGACGGAACGGCGTGGCCGCGCAGCAGGATGTCCGCCGCGGGCTTGAACAGCGCACCGTCCGCCGCGACGAGAAGCCCCGATTTCGCCGGATCTCCCGCATATTCGTCGGCGAGCGCCACGGGCTCGTGCACGTCCGCGAGCGGCGGAAGGCCGCCTTCGAGCCGCGCGAGATCGAAGCTCGCCTTCACCACGACGACGAGCGTCTCGAAGCCCTCCGCATCGAGGACCACGAGCTGCCGCGCCGCGACGCCGGCCTCGTCGATCAGTTCCATGGCCTTGGGGCGCGCACCGGCCGCGCCGCCGCGCCGCTAGTCGAGCGAGCTCAGGAAGAAGTCCGTGATCGGCGTGCCGTCGTCGAGGCAGCGCAGCTTGTCGCCAAGGAAGGGCTTGCGGCACTTCGAGCAGGCGAACACGACACGATCGGCGTCCTTCTTCTGCTGCACCCACGCGACGACCTCGGCGAGGCGCTCGGGCGGGATCGAGTTCTTCGTCGCTTCCGCGAGCAGCCGCGCGCGCGCACCGAACATGTACGCGTCGGTGTCGCTCGACAGGCGCGCGTGCGTGAAGAGCGCGTAGTAGACCCACGGGACGAGCTCGCGCTCGGGCTTGGCGACGGCGAGAACGCTGTCGGCGCCTTCGGGGCCACGCAGCTCGGGCCACGCGTCGAGTTCCGTGCCGATCGAGGCGAGGAATCCCAGCCGCGCGTAGGCGACCAGGCGCGCGAGGCCGAGGCGCTGGCCACCGCCATCAGCGCGGCCTACCGCTTTCGGGAATTGGCCCAGGTGTTGCAGATCATCGCCCA
Source organism: Planctomycetaceae bacterium (assembly GCA_013360535.1). Lineage (GTDB taxonomy): Bacteria > Planctomycetota > UBA1135 > UBA1135 > F1-120-MAGs118. Next base: position 1 of record JABWBL010000719.1, on the reverse strand, counting down.
G
>JABWBL010000092.1 GCA_013360535.1 Planctomycetaceae bacterium | reverse complement strand
TACGCGCGCGACTTCGACCTCGTCGCCAAGGGCACTGCGCTCGCTCCGAACGTGCCGACCGTCGCCGGTGGCGCCGTGCAGGGCTGGAGCGTCTCGCCCGCCCTGCCCGCGGGCCTCACGCTCGATCCCGCGACGGGCGTCCTCTCCGGCGCCGCGACCACGCTCACGCCGCTCTCGAGCTACACCGTGCGGGCCTCCAACGCGGTCGGGTTCACCGAGTTCGAGATCGAGCTGGGCATCGTGGCCCGCGGCGAGACGCTCGTCACCACCAGCGTTTCGGACCACACCTTGTCGACCTACGCCATCGACGCGGACTCGGGCTGGCTCGCACCGACCGGCCACGCGGTCACGTCGAGTGGCTCGAAGGCACCTCGCTCCGCGGTCGCCCACCCGTCGGGCCGGTTCGTGTTCGTCGCCCAGCGCGCTTCGAACGCGATCTCCGTGTTCCAGCACGACGCGCCGACCGGACGCGTGTCCGAGCTCGCGGTCAGCGCGACCGCCGGCTCCGACCCCAGCCAAGTGCTGCTCAGCGCCGACGGCAACGTGCTGTACGTGATCTCTCAGAACAACGTGCATGTCGAGGCCTTCGCGGTCTCTCCGACGGGCTCGCTCAGCTCGCTGGGCACGCTCGCGCTCGAGGATGGCGCCTGGGCGGGCGAGCTCTCGCCCGACGGAAGCGTCCTGTGGGTCACGAACGTCACGACGAACACGCTGCGTGCCGTCACGCTGAGCCCCGCGACGCACGCACCGCTCTCCGCGGGTGCGCCGGTCAGCACGGGCCTCGCCCCGACCGACGTCAGCGTGTCGCGCGATGGCCGCTTCCTGTACGTCAACTGCCAGCTCGGCAACCGCATCGACGTGTTCGCGCTCGATCCGCTCACCGGCCATCCGAGCCGCAACCAGATCCAGACGGCCGGCAACCAGCCGGTCGCGATCACGCTCGCGCCGTCGGGCAAGTTCCTGTACGCCTCGGGCTCGGTCGACAGCCTGCTGAGGACGTACGCGGTCGACCGCACGACCGGTCGACTGACGGAGCTCGCGGTCACGCCGACGGGCTCGCGTCCCTCGCTCCTGACTTTCGACACGACCGGCGCCCGGCTCTACGCCGTGGCGAGTGATGCCTACGAGGTCGAGATCTTCGAGGCGAGCGCGACCACGGGCGCTCTGGCGCGCTCGGAGAGCGTGCGCACGCGCGAGCTGCCGCTGGGCCTCGCGATCCTGCCCGAAGTCGCCACGGCGACGACCAAGTCGAGCTACGCGTACGTCTCGACCAGCGACGCCGACGAGGTCGCGGTGTTCTCCCTCGACCCGCAGTCGGGTTCGCTCGCGAGCATCGTCGACCCGCTGCCCAGCACCGGCCAGCGTCAGGACCTGGCCGTGCACCCGTCTCTCGAATGGGTCTTCGCGACCTTGGCCAACGATGGCGTGGTCGAGGTCCTGTCGGTCAACACTCACTCGGGCGCGCTGGTCCCGCACGGGCTGCCTGTGCCGACGGCCGCCGATCCGATTGCGGTCGCCTGCGACCCTTCCGGCGAGCGCCTGCATGTGCTCTCGGCCGCGAGCGCGACGCTCGAGACCTTCGGCTTCCAGCCCGCGACCGGCACGCTCACTTCGCTCGCGAGCCTCGCGCTGCCGCCCGCCCCCAGCGCCGTCACGATCGATCCCACCGGCCGCTTCCTGTACGTCGCGCGCCGCGGCTTCGACCGGATCGAGGTGCTCTCGACGGATCCGTTCACCGCGCAGCTCACGCACACGTCGAGCCTCGCGCTCGCGGGCGAGCCCTCGGCCCTCGCCGTACTGCCCAACGGCCGCTACCTGCTCGCCGCTTCCGGCGCCGACGACGTCGTGACGCTGTGCGAGCTCTCGGAGCTCGACGGCTCGTTGAACCCGATCGCCACGCGCCCGGTCGGCACGCTGCCGATCTCGATCGCGAGCGATCCCTTCGGCCGCTTCCTGTACGTCGGTTCGCGCGACACCGCGACCGTCGGCGACATCTCGATCCTGCGCTTCGATCCCAACGCGTTGCTCACGGGCTACCTCTCCGGCGTCGGGACCGCTTGGGCCGGGCAGAACCCGGTCGCCGTGCGCGTCGACGCGAGCGGTTCGTACGTCTATGTGGCGGCGGAGACGTCACGCGACGTCACGCGCTTCTCGATCGAGCGCTCGACCGGGCTGCTGCAGCAACCGGAAGCCATCGGGATGGGCGCGACGCCGCGTGGGCTCGCGCTGAGCTCGACCCGGCGCTGAAAGTTCGGCCCTGGCCGAGAATCCACGCTCTCCGCAGCTCGGTCCTCACGGCACGGCCGCCACCGCGGCTTCCAGCATGCGCAGGCGCGGGCCGCTCAAGCGCGCGCGGGCCTGCTCGATCGCGAGCAACGCGTCGGCCGTTCCGATCTGAAGGAGCGCTTCCGCCGCGCGACGCACGACCCGCGGCGAATCGCTGTCGAGCAGATCCGTGCACAGTCCGGTCCACTCCTGGCGAGCATCGGCGCGCTCGAACAGGCGATCGACGCCGGACACCACCTGCTCGTAGTCCTCACCCCGCACGAGCTCGACGATCGCGGGAGCCTGTTCGGTGAACCAGCGTTGCCGCTCCTCGAGCCAGAAGCGCCACTCGTCGGCGGATACGCCGCGGTCCTTGCCGGTCGCCGCGCGCAGGGCCGTGCGAGCTGCGGATGCCACCAGCGGATCGACGTCGTCGAGGCACGCGACCAGCGCCTCCGCAGCTCCCCCATCCCGGGCATGTCCGAGAGCGAAGCAGGCCGCCCGGCGCAGCTCGGGCGGGCGCGAGAGCGTGAGATCCCGAAGGGCCTCGAGCTGAGAGTCGCGCAGGATGCGGCGCGTATCGAGTTCGGGCGTCGTCAAGGCGACGAGCAGCGCCAGGTCCGTGTTCGTGGAGTGCCCCAGCTGCTCGAAGGCCACTTCGAGCGCGGCAGGCGCGCCACACAGTACCGCCGCGCGCACGATGGTCTCGGACAGCGGCCCGCGGAACTCGGCCACGCGGTCGCGCAACGCGCTCGACTCCAGAGCCGAAGGCAGGCAACGGACCAGCGAACGCTCGATGGGTTCCTGCACGTAAGGCCGCGCCAGCTGGATCGCGTCGAGCCGACCGGCGAGTTCGAGCACGAGCGGCACCGCCGCCCCATCGCCGGTCTCGCCCGCGAGCCCGATCAGCACGCGCAGCCCGTCGATGTCGGCGAAGTCCGCCTCGTCCGCGAGCGCCGCCAGCCGGATCGCTGGCGAGTAGCGTTCCCACGCGTCGCGCAGCGCTCGATCGCGAACCTCCGCGGACGCGCCGGCTCCGCTCTCGTCCAGCTTCTCGAAGTCGAGATGCCCACACAGGCCGTGCAGGATCGACGGAGCCGCACCGGGACCGATCGACACGAGCGCGTCGGCGAGCTCGGCAGCGCCGATGCCCGCCGTCGCCTTCGCGAACGCGCCCGTCACGGCTTCCGCAGGATTCGCGGTCGTCGTGATGCGCGCGGGAGCCAGCTTGGCCCCGGCGAGCTCGGTCGGCGACGGATTCGCGCCTGCTTCCGGCGTCGCATCGGGCTCCGTGTCGCCCGTCTCGACGGGCAGCGGCCTCGTCGCCGGACGAGGCGAAGGCTTCGTGCCCGTCGGGCGGTCCGTACTCGCGTCGGAAGAGTCCGAGCGCGGCACCGCGACGAAGGCCACCACCGAGATCGCGCTCGACAGGATCAGCGCGCCCCAGCCACCACGATTCCGGGAGCTGCTCACGGCGCCGCGACCTCGCGCCAGGAGACGACGTTCCAGCCCTGAGCCTGCGGCGCCGCCGTCGGAAGGCCCGGCAGCGTGATCGTGCCGTCCGAGAGCCGACCGTCGAAGTTCACCGTCAGCTTGCTGTGCTGCGTCCCATAGTCGCGGTTGATGCGCACCTGATTGCCGGCCGTCATGTTGCCGTTGACCGTCACCTTGGCGGAACCGCTCGCCGACAGGTTGTTGTCGAGGAAGTTGTTCTCCGCGTACATGAACGCGTCCATGCGCTCGAGCGTGCCGAAGCTCGGGTCACCGAAGTAGATGTTGCCCGAGTCGGTGTGCGCCGTGTCCTTCATCGCGATCAGGGCCAGGCCGCCCGTGCTCGCGTTCTGGTACATGATGTTGTCGGAGATGTAGATGTTGCCCTTCACGACGATCGTGAGCTGCACCGGGTCCGAACCGCTGTTGTAGAGCGTGAAGTTGAAGAGCTTGCTGTTGTGGACCCACAGGTTGCCGTCGATGTAGTAGATCTTGTGGCTCGCGTTGGACCCGGGATTGCCGTCGTGACCGGCGAGCGTGATGCGCGTGCCGTTCGAGGGCGAGACCGTCGAGCTCGTGTTGACCGCCTCGTAAGGGTCCTCGAGGAAGTAGTCGTCCTTCGCGGTCGCGCTGGTGTTCGTCGTGCGGTCGTTGGGATTCTTGCGGAAGATGTGCGCCGGATTGGACTCCGGCACCTGGTAGGCGCGGCCGCCGAGACCGGTGTGGTTGACGTAGGTCGCGCTCGCGAAGAGCGAGTTGACGTTGTAGTGCGCCGTCGTCGCGTAGTTCATCGCGGTGATGTCCGGGATCGGCTGGGTCTTGTTCGTCTCGCCCGTGCCTCCCGTGATCGAGCCGTTCGCGCGGATCTGGCCGTTGATGACCGCGGCACCCGCGATCCTCACGTTCCCGCCGCTGTAGATGTTGCCGTTGATGCGGTCGGCCTGCGTGCCGGTGCCGCCGAACTTCATGTCGTAGGTCGCGTCGCTCGAGGAATTGCCCGCGAACAGCGCGCTCTGGTACACGCCCTCGCCAAATTCCTCGACGACGGCCTCGAGCGAGATCGTCTCGCCCGCGACCGTGGCCGACGCGACGACGGTCATCGTGTCGTCGTGGTTGTTGACGATCGAGTACCAGTAGCCGCCGCCCGAGAACTCGATCGGCGCACCCTGGCTGCCGACCACGAGGCTGTCGTCGGTGACCGCGATGGCGCCAGTCCGCACCGCGTTGATGCCCATCGAGAGCCCGGCCTCCGCGACGTACATCGCGCGCGTCGAGTCCTGCTCGACGCGGTTTTCCTTCTGCACGGCGCCGCTGTAACCGGCGAGTCCGGCCGCGAGCGCGGTCAGAACGAGCACGGCCATCAGCGAGACGAGCAGCGCCGATCCCTGCTGGTCGTGATTTCGATTGCGAACGATCATGACGATCTCTCCCCCTAGTTCCGGATGCCGACGGTCGTTTCCGATGTGCGCGTGAAGACCTGACCCTGGGCCCCCACGCGCTGGAGCGTCACGAGGATCCGCACGACGAGCGCGTCGGCGTCCCACGCGAAGCACAGTCCAGGCTCGTCGACGAGGCCGTTGCCGTTGTCGTCGATGCCATTGCCGGCGATCTCGCCGGCGGTCATCTCCGCCACGCCCGAGGCGAGCACGATGTTCGGGGCGCCGGGATCGGTCGTGTCGGGAACGAGCACGAGATCGCCCTCGTCGACCAGCCCGTCGGAGTCGTTGTCGAGCCCGTCGTCGGGATCGCCCGCGCTGGCGACGCGCAGGATGCGCCGTTCGTTGGCGAGCAGCAGGTTGCCTCCGTTGAAGCCCTCCACGCGCTGGAACTCGATGGTGCTCGCGCCACGCTGGGCAGCTGGCGGCAGCGGCAGGCTGGCGCGCTGGCTGCCGGCGAGTTCACTGGCCACGCGGTCGACGGCGCGCCGGGACGCGCTCTCGACGCCCGCGGCGCTGATGCCCTCCTCGGAAAGGCGGGCCCCACGCTGCGTGACGACGCCGACGGCGCCGAACACCGACATCAGGACGGTGGCAGCGATCGTGACCTCGATGATCGAGTGGCCGCGACGGCTGCGGGGCGCACGGAGCGCAGGTCGTCTCAGGTATTGGCGCGCAAGCACAGGATCGTCTCCAGTTGGTAGACCTGCGGACCGGAAGGACCGCGCCAGTCGACGCGGACACGCACGGGAAGGAGCGTGTAGTCGGACGCGTGGTTGGCCGTGTCGACCGTGCCGTTGCCGTCGAGGTCCATCGGCATGCCGAGCGCGGCGTCGACGACGTCCTCGCGCAGCGCGCCGTTGGTCTCGGGGAACTCGATCGAGCCGCAGCGTCCGTCGGCGTCGCCCTCGACGGGCGTCAGGCCCTGCACGACAAACGTCGCGCCACGCGCGGGCGTGACGAGCCCTGCGTCATCCGCGGTGCTCGCGTTGTAGCAGGCCCACACCTCGCTGAAGTCGACCGCCTGCATGGTCTCGAGCACCTGCTGCGCCGAGAGGCGCGCGATCGTGCTCTCCGACTCGCTGCGCTGCAGCGCCATCGAAGACAGCATCGCTCCGGCCATGCCGACCACGGCGATCGTGAGCACGCCCGAGGCCACCAGCACCTCGACGAGCGCGAAGCCTCCCCGACTTCGGCACGCCGACCTGAGTTGTTTCCTGACCATTCCGTGCAGGCGAGTCCGGCCTCCCCACGAGACCGACCCACCGTTCCTTCGTGGCCGTTGATCGGCAGAAGCCCGTGAAATTGAGCACTCGCCTAAGGAATCCGCATTTCGGGCGGGTGGCGACCGCCCCGCCCGGGAAGCAATTTCCCAGGCGCGTCCGCAGGCGTGCCTCGTCCACCCGTGCGGCTCCCCCGCGCGACGGAGTCCGCCGCGCGCGAGAACCTGCCCCGCTGGCTCGACGCCTAGCCGGGCCGCTTCCAGGAACGGATCGCGCGCTCGAGCCACGAGCGCAGCTCGGCCACGGGCACCGACTCCTGCTGCATCGAGTCGCGATGGCGGACCGTGACGACGTCCGATTTCATCGTCTCGCCGTCGATCGTGATGCAGAACGGCGTGCCGATCTCGTCCTGACGGCGGTAGCGGCGCCCGATGGCCGCGCTCTCGTCATAGAAGGTCGTGAAACGCGCCTGCCGCAGCATGCGGTCGATCTCGGCCGCCTTCTCGGGCATGCCTTCCTTCTTCACGAGCGGCAGCACCGCCACGGTGACCGGCGCGATCTCCGGATGGAAGTGCAGCACGGTGCGCACGTCGCCGTCGGGCAGCGTCTGCTCCTCGTAGGCGTCGATCAGGAACGTGAGCGCCGTGCGGTCGACGCCGGCGGCGGGCTCGACCACCCACGGGATGTAGCGTGCCTTCGATTCCGGATCGAAGTACGAGAGGTCCTTGCCCGAGGCCGCGCCGTGGCTCTTGAGGTCGAAGTCGGTGCGGCAGGCGATGCCCTCGAGCTCGCCCCAGCCGAACGGGTACTCGTATTCGACGTCCGTGCAGGCCTTGCAGTAGTGCGCGAGCTTCTCCGCCGGATGCTGGTACTTGCGCAGCTTCGCCGGGTTGATGCCGTAATCGGTGTACCAGCTGAAGCGCTCGTTCACCCAGTACTCGTACCACTGGTCGTTCTGGTCGGGCGGAATGAAGAACTCCATCTCGGCCTGCTCGAACTCGCGCGTGCGGAACACGAAGTTGCCGGGCGTGATCTCGTTGCGGAACGACTTGCCGATCTGCGCGATGCCGAACGGCGGCTTGACGCGCGAGCTCTCGAGCACGTTCTTGAAGTTGAGGAAGATGCCCTGCGCCGTCTCGGGTCGCAGGTAGGCGACCGAACCCGAGCCCTCGACCGGCCCGACGTTGGTCTTGAACATCAGGTTGAACTCGCGCGCTTCCGTCAGCTCGCCCCCACACTCGCCGGGCTTCTTCGACGGCCGTTCCGGGCAGCGCACGTCGTCGAGCTTGTCGGCGCGGAAGCGCGCCTTGCACTTCTTGCAGTCGACCATCGGGTCGGTGAAGTTCGAGACGTGCCCCGAGGTCTCCCAGGTCTTCGGGTTCTGGATGATCGCGCTGTCGAGGCCGACGATGTCGTCGCGCATCGTCACCATGCGCGTCCACCAGGCGTCCTTGACGCGCCGCTTGAGCTCGACGCCGAGCGGGCCGTAGTCGTACGTGTTGCCGATGCCGCCGTAGATCTCGGAGGCGGGATAGACGAAGCCCCTGCGCTTGCACAGGGAGACGACTTTTTCCATCAGCGTGGGTGCGGGGCTCGACATGGGCGCTCCAGTTCGGGGGAGAAGGCCAAGGAGTGTAGGAACGGCGCCGCGGCGGGCCAAGTTCCGGGAACGCCCGCGCTCAGAACTGGCCGCCGACGGCGACGAAAGCGGTGACGCGCCCGCCCTCGGACGAGCCGACGCCGACGTAGGCGGGGCCGAACACGGTCGAGAACCCGAGGAAAGCGGAGCCGGAGAGCAGCGCCGCATCGGCGCGGATGTCGTCGCGATCGACGAACACGTTGCCGGCTTCGAGAGAACAGCCGAGGTGGTAGCTCACGAGCTCGTCGGAATGCGCGCGGCGGCCGAGCTCGCGCCAGACGACCACACGCGCGAGCGCCGCATGGCGTCCGGACAGTTCGTCGCGTTGGTAGCCCGAGAGCCGCAGGAATCCGCCGAGCGGAAACAGGTTCGAGACCGTGCCGCCGTTGTCGAGCGCGGTGCCGAACAGCGCACCCGGAGCGACTGTCGTCGCGCCAAAGGACCACGCAGAGTTCCAGTCGACGCGCAGGGTGGCCTCGTCGTTGCCGCCGAGCTCGTCGACCGGCTCGTTCCACTCGGTGCGCAAGAAGTGCCCCTCGCGCGGAAAGCCGGTGCTGTCGAGTGTGTCGATCGTGAGCAACGTGCGGACTCCGCCCTGCTGGAAGGCGGCCGGGCCGAAGTTGGCCGGGTCGCCGGTCTTGAGGTTCGCGCGCGCGTCCGCACCGCGGGCGCCCACGCGCAGCTCGCCCCAGTCCGAGAGCACGCGCCCCAGATCGAGCCCGCCCTCGAGCCACGCGACCTCGTACTCCGCCAGCGCGTCGTTGCCGGAAGTGATGTTGGTGCGGCGCTGGTTCCAGCCCACCATCAGCGCGAAGAACCACAGTTGGCGCGCGTCGAGCGGCTGGTAGTACTCGCTCGCCAGCGTGAAGCGGCTCCCGAACTCGACGCGGTTGCGCCACTCACCGCCCCAGGCGTTGAACGGCCGCCAGTTGAGCGCGATGCCGAGCGCGAAAGCGGCGTCGCCGCGCAGGTCGCCCTCGATCACTCCGCCGGTGCGCAGCTGCACGGGCGCCCACGGCGCGGGTTCGGTGTGGAAGACGAGCTCGTCCTCGGCCTCGCTTGCTTCCGTCTGGGGCGCGGATTGCGCCTTCACGGCGATGCGCTGGTGCAAGTCGAGGCCGTAGAGGCGCTCCAGATCTTTCGCGAGAGTGTCGCGCGAGAGCGCGGCCTCGGCTCCGGACTCGACTTGCGCCTCGAGCACACGCTCCGAGATCACCCCACGCTCCTCGAAACGCACCCGCGCGATGCTCGGCAGCTTCATCCGGCGCGCTTCGCGGGCCGCGACGTGCTTCGACCAGGCCTCCGGATCGAGCGCGAGCGGCTCCAAGCGCGCCTGCGCTGCACGGACCGCGGCCCGACCGGCCTCGAGCACCTTTTCCGGCTCGCGATGGTCGAACGGCGAGAGCTTCCCGAGCTGCGGCTCGAGGCGCACGTCTCCCGGCCGCAACGCCGCCAGTTCCTCGCGCCGCCGGCGCGAGCCCTCGAGGACGA
>JABWBL010000091.1 GCA_013360535.1 Planctomycetaceae bacterium | reverse complement strand
CCGAGGACCTCGCGCGCCTGCGTGCGCGTCCGGGCCTCGTCGTCGACGCGGGCGACAAGCCCGATGCGGTTCTGGCCGAGCTCGAGCCGCCGCCCAGGTTCACCAACGAACTGCCGTCGCCCGACGCGCCGCCGCCCGGCGATCCGAACGCGCCGATCAACGCGAACTGCCCGATCACGGGCTCGCCGGTCAACGCGAAGTACACGCGCACGTTCGAGGGGCGCGTGATCGGCTTCTGCTGTCCCAACTGCCCGGCCGAGTTCGACAAGGACCCGGCGGCCTGCGCCGCGAAGGTCATTTCCGCGGCCGAGACGAAACCCAAGACTCCCTGAGGCTCGCGATGAATGTCGAAGCGGAACTGGACCAGCTCGCCCACTCCCGCACGTGGCGCGTCGCCGTCGGCGCGGCCCTGATCGTGCTCGCCGCGATCGTGGCCGGCGTCACTTGGTTCCTCGGCAACTTGCAGAGCTTCCATGTCATTGCCAACACCGCCAACCCGACTCCGGAGCAACTCGCGGCCGGGCTGATGGAGTCGGCGAAGTGGGCGGTTGGGCTCGGAGGCGCCATCCTGATCGCCGGCGTCGTCTCGCTCGCGCTCGGGCTGGCGAGCCACCAGCGGCTCCAGCGTTTCCGGCGGGAGTGGTGCGAGCTCTCCTGAGCGTCGTGCCGAGGTTTCTCTGGCTCGCGTGAGGCCTGCGGAGTGGGTGCGGCGCCAGGGGGAGCTGCCGGCAGCGAGCCCGCTCGATCCCGTCCAACGGCCGGCCCGGGCTCGCTGCGCGAATTTCTCTGGGATTTCTGAGCGTGAACGGAGGCGGAGTGCGTGGAAGCTCCGGCTCGACTTGCCCCGGATCCACCGAGAACCCTGCCCATGAATCGCCGCTGCCTCAACCTCGCCCCGGCCCTCCTGACGCTCCTGTTCGCCGTACCGGCCTCAGCCGCCCCTCAGGTTCCCTGCACCGGGACCGAGCTCGCGACGATCTCGCCCTACGCCGCGACGCACACGGGCGCCGACGGGGGCGCGCTCTATTTCGACATGACGGTCAACATCGCCGGTGGCCTGCGGATGCAGGGGATCGAGCTCAACCTCGGCAGCCCGGCGGGCACGCCGTTCAACCTGATGGTCTACGCGCGCGTCGGGACGTGGCACAGCAACCAGAACTCGAACAGCGGCTGGATCATCGCGACCACAGGGCAGGGCGTTTCCGCGGGCCCGGGCCAGCCGACGTCGGTCGACCTTGCGGATGTGGTGGTGCCCAATGCCAGTTGGGGCATCAGTCTCGTGCTGTTCGGCGCGTCGCATGCCTACACCGCCGGAAACGGCGCGAATCAGGCCTTCTCGATGCCGGGCCTGTCGCTCTCCCTCGGCGGCGCCGGCGACGCTCCGTTCAGCGGCACGCTGCCGAATCCGTACGTGTGGAACGGCAAGCTCCTGTTCGAGTGCCCGCCTCCTCCGCCGCAGCCCTACTGCACGTCGGGAATCACCACCAACTTCTGCATGCCGTCGATGTGGGCCAACCGGCAGCCGAGCGCCTCGATGGCGGCGCCGTGTTTCATCAACGTCGACAACGTCGAAGGCATGAAGCAGGGGCTCCTCTTCTACGGCCTCGACAACTCGGGCTTCGTCCCGAAGGTGTGGGGGACCGGCACGAGCTACCTGTGCGTGAAGTCCCCGACCCAGCGCACCGGCGTGCAGAACTCCGGGGGCTCTCCCGACCAGTGCGACGGTTTTCTCTCGCTCGACTGGAACACGTGGCAGTCCGCGCACCCCAGCGCGCTCGGCCAGCCGTTCGCCGTCGGCGACAGCGTGTTCGTGCAAGGCTGGTTCCGCGATCCCGCGGCCTCGAAGTCGACGAACCTCTCCAACGCGCTGCAGTTGACGTTGCAACCGTGAGCTTGCGCCGCCGGGAGAGCGGAAAAGGATTCGTGCGCGCGGGCCCGACTTCGTAGCGGGCTTGCGCAACATTCCGGACTCGCGCGGAATGCCGTTCCGCGACGCGCTCCTTCTCGCGGAATCACGCTCAAGAGCGCTCGCCGCAAGGCCGATGGGCTCGGGTCCCATTCTCGGAGCCCCCCATGCGAGCCATCGTTGGTCACAGCGACGACGTCTACGTTGACGACGCCATTGCAGAGATTCTTTCCCAGTGCGAGCGCGACCTCGCCGGGGAGTGCCCCAAGGGCGGCGTGCTGTACTCGACGAAGGAGTACGACGCTGGTCGCGTGCTCGCCGCGATCGAGCGCCGCTGGCCGGGCGTGCCGCTCGTCGGTGCGAGCACCGCGGGCGAGATGTCGTCGCGCCTGGGTTTCCGCGAGGACTCGATCTGCCTGACGCTGTTCGCCGGCGCGGACGTCGAGGTGCGAGCGAGCAAGGGCGAGAACGCGGTGGCCGATCTCGCGCGCGCGCTCGACGACGTGGTCGCGGGGCTCGGCAGCGGGAGGCCGGCCCTGTGCGTGCTGATCGCGCCGGCCACGGTCAGCGTGTCCGACGTGCTGCGAGGACTGCACTCGCGCCTGGGCGAACGCTCCTGTCCGATCGTGGGTGGCCTGTCGGGCGACCACACGCTCTCCCGCGACACGTGGCAGTTCTTCGGGAGCGAGGCGCTGCAGGACTCGCTCACCGTGCTCGCGCTCCACGGCGACTTCTCTGTCGGCGTCGGCGTGGCTTCGGGCTGGTTCCCGATCGGCGCGCGGCACACCGTCACGCGCTCGGAAGGCGCGGCGGTGTACGAGATCGACGGCAAGCCCGCGATCGAGATGTACCAGGGCTTCTGGAACGACCGCGTCACCGGCAACCTCGGCGAGTTCCCGCTGGCGGTGCTCGATTCGCAGGACCCGGCGAAGTTCGTGCTGCGTGCGGCGATGGTGATCGACTCCGACGCCGGCTGCGTGCGCTTTGCGGGCGACGTGCCGCAGGGGGCGCAGGTCTGCCTGACCGAGGTCGTGCCCGACGGCCTGCTCAGCGGCACGCGCGAGTCCCTCAGGGAGGCGCTCGGCAACTTCCACGGCACACAGCCCGAGGTCGCGCTGCTCTTCAGCTGCGCGGCGCGCAAGTGGGTGCTCGGCACGCGCGCCAAGGAGGAGATGGACCAGTTCCTCGCCTCGATCGAGGAACTCGCGCAGGCGAAGCTGCCGCTCGCGGGTTTCTATGCCTTCGGCGAGATCTCGCCGCTCGCCGCGACCGGCGCTCCGGTGCTGCACAACGAGACCTGCGTGACCGTGCTCGTCGGACGATGAACGAGACCGAGCGCAATCCCGCCGACGACGCGGCCACGCTCAAGGCCCTGCAGAAGGAACTGCGGGCTCGCGACCGTCGCATCGAGCAGCTGCGGCGCCAGGCCGAGCAGGCGGAGCTCTACGCGCTGCGCTCGAAGCAGGCGATCCTCGGCACCACGCGCGAGCTGGAAGCGGCCGTCGCGCGGCTGGAGCAGGCAACGGGCCAGCTGCGCGAGGAGAAGCTGCGGGCCGAGGCCGCGAACGAGGCGAAGAGCCGCTTCGTCGCGACGATCAGCCACGAGCTGCGCACGCCGATGAACGGCATCCTCGGGACGGCGGAGCTCCTGATGCAGTCGGGGATCCAGGGCGAGGAGCGCGAGCTCGTCGAGGTGATCCAGCGCTCCTCGAAGGGCCTGCTCTCGATCATCAACGACGTGCTCGACTTCACCAAGGGCGAGTCGAACCGCATCCAGCTCGAGCGCATCGACTTCGACCTGCGCGAGACCCTGCGCGCCGTGGTCGAGCTCGAGTCGAACGCCGCGCGCCGGCGTGGCATCACGCTCGAGTGCGACGTGGACGAGCACCTTCCCGCCGGGCTGCTCGGCGATCCCGTGCGCCTGCGGCAGGTGCTGCTCAACCTGATCGACAACGCGATCAAGTTCACCTCCGAGGGCGGCGTGCGGCTCGAAGTCCGCGCCGTCGGCGACGGGCTCGTCGAGTTCCGCGTGCGCGACTCCGGCATCGGAATCCCGGCCTCCAAGCTCGATTCGATCTTCGATCCCTTCGTGCAGGCCGACAGCAGCACGACCCGTCGTTTCGGCGGTTCCGGGCTCGGGCTCGCGATCTGCCGCCAGCTCGTGCGCCTGATGGGAGGCGAGCTCCGCGTCGAGAGCGAGCCCGGCCGCGGCAGCACGTTCCGCTTCACCGCGCACTTCGCCAGCGCCTGCACGCTGCCGATCGCGGACACGTTCCGGCCCGCGAGCGAGCCCATGAAGCTCTCGCTGCGCGTGCTCGTCGTCGACGACAACGCCGTCAACCGCATGATCGGCTCGCGCCTCGTGCAGCGCATGGGCTGTACCTGCGCAGTGGCCGAGGACGGAGCCGCGGCCATCGCTGCCGCAGAGCGGGGCGGGCTCGACGTGATCCTGATGGACTGCTCGATGCCCGGCATCGACGGCTATCAGGCCACCGCCGCGATCCGCGCGCTCCCGCCGCCCCTGTGCAACGTGCGCATCATCGCCGTGACCGCGCACGCCCTCGCCGGCGATCGTGAGGTCTGCCTCGCCGCCGGGATGGACGACTACCTCACGAAACCGATCGAGGTCGAGGCCCTGCGCGAGGCCCTCGCGCGCGTGGCGACCGTCGGCCCCTCCGCCAGCTCTGCCGCCTGAGCAACCGCGTTGCCTTGAGCGAGATCTCGGGAGACCCCCCGATCCTCTCCGTCGTACGCGTCCGTCGCAGGAACTCGTGCCAACGCACGGCGCACGTTCCTAACCTAGCAGCCCGATGGAGCTCACGTACCTGCAGGGCTACGACGACGAGACGCTGGACGGCGTGCGCCGGCTCGTGGAGCGCGGTGGGCTCGCGCCGTACCTCGCGGCGAAGTATCCCGGGTGCCATCCGCACACGACGAACACGCTCCTGCGCGGCTACGTCGAGGAATTGCGTCGGCGCCACCTGAAGACGGCGCCGGCGGTGGCGCGCGTGGAGTACGACGAGCGGCTCGTGGCGGGCGAGGCCGCGCTCGGGCTGCACACGTTCGAGTCGCGCGTGCACGGCGGACGGCTGCGCGCTTCGAGCGGAATCCGGATCGCGGGCGTGTTCCGGCGCGCGCCGCTCGAGTTCCTGCGGATGATCGTGGTCCACGAGCTCGCGCACCTGCGCGAACGCGAGCACACCAAGGCCTTCTGGCGGCTGTGCGTGGCGATGGAAGCCGACTATCACCAGCTCGAGTTCGACGTGCGGCTGTGGTTGACGGCGCGCGAGCTCGGGGAATTCCAATCTTGAAGGAGAAGCGCGTGAACGACGAGCGAAACGGTGCGGCGAGGCCGCGATGGAGCCTTGGAGCGCTGGCCCTGGCGGCGTGGGTCGCCTCCGGTTGTCGTGCGAGCGACGGCGCCGCGGACGCGACCTCGCCGGTTCCTTCCGTGCGCAGCGAACGGCGCATGTCGAATCCTGATGCACCACGCCGCTACGGCTACTTCGCTTGGACGCCGGCCGAGTCCGCACCCAAGGACGGCTGGCCCCTGCTCCTCTTCCTGCACGGCGCGGGCGAACGTGGCGACGATCTCGCGCGCGTCGGTGTCCACGGTCCGCCGAAGCTCGTCGCGACGACGCCGGCGCTGTGGAGCTGCGTGCTCGTCGCTCCGCAATGCCCCGAGGGCGAGTGGTGGTCGACCGAGTCGCTGCTCGCGCTGCTCGAGGAAGTGCGCGCGACCGAGCGCATCGACGCGCGACGCGTGTACGTGACAGGCCTCAGCATGGGCGGCTTCGGGACGTTCGAGCTCGTCGCGACGCGGCCCGACCTCTTCGCGGCCGCGCTCCCGATCTGTGGCGGCATGCGAAGCGAGCGCGAGCCTGCGATCGTCGCCGCGAAGGACGTGCCCATGCGCGTCTTCCACGGCGCGGAGGACACGGTCGTGCCGCCGGAGTCCTCGCTGCGCCTCGTCGAGCGGTTGCGCGCCGTTGGCGCGGACGTCGAGCTCACCCTCTACCCCGGGATCGCGCACGACTCGTGGACGCGGACCTACGCGGACCCGACCGTGATGCACTGGCTGTTCGAACAACGCCGCTGACGCACTCCCGTGCGGTGAAGCGCGCGCGGCGGCGCCCTGTTCCGGCCTTCGGCAGCTGTCACTCGCCACCGTCACGGCGCCCTCGCGGCCTCCGGCCCGAGCGCCGCTCACAGCCCGCAACGAATCGCGCCCCACACGAGCGCGCCGACGCCGGCCGCGAACAGCCACGTCCCGAGCGCTCCGCCGCTGAAATAGGGTCCGATCATCAGCACGAGCCCGCCGAACACCTGCGGCAGCCGCTGCTCCTTCCGCCCATACCGGAAGAGCGCCATTCCCGCGACGCTCACCACCAGCGACGCGAACAGTGCCTCCGCCGAGAAGTCCACGCCCGCTGCATCGACATCGAATGCACCGCGGCTGGAATCACGCCTTTTGGGAGCGACGCGAGCGGCCTTGGCGCTGGCGAGCGAGCGTCTCGATCGTCGGCGACGCGTCGAAACGAGCCTCGGCAAGCACACGGGCAGGCGCGCCACGGGATCGCAGGAGCGCGCGCAGGACAGCGGTGCGGCAGTGGCCACACGGCGTGTGATCCCACGTCCACAGAAGCAGCGAAACGAGTTCCTTCGTCACGCCGCGCTTGGCCCACTCGAGCACGGTCACACCGACGTCGTGAGCGAGGGGGATTCCGGGAGACGAAGGCAGGCGCTGGGCGAGGGCTCGAGCGTCAGCGGCGTCGCCGCGTGAGGCGAGCAGCGGCAGCCAGCGTGTGTCCCGCAGAAGGCGCGCCGCGCGCAGGCGAGTTCGGGCGATGGTCAAGGCGGATTCGTCCTCGGCGCGCACGAGCGCGAGCACAGCGGCCCGCGCGAGTTGCGGGTCTCGGCCACGCGCGAACTGGCGCGTACGCTCGAGCCCCGCTCGCAGCGGACGCACCGAGAAAATGCGCAGGAGGCGGAGTAGGGCACCGCGCTCGACTTCTGTCGCGAGCCGCTGGTCAAGCTGCTCGAGCTCGTCCCGCCTCGCCGACTTCGCCCAGGCGATCAACGGCACGCTTCGTGCGGTGTTCGCGTTCGAAATCGTCGCTTCCACATCGCGCGAGCTCCACGCACCAGCGCGGACAGCGGTGGGACGCCGCTTCTGCCGCAGGAGCCGATTCAGGAGCGCCCGACCGATCCGACGTTCGACTTCAGCGCGCCCCAGGACCGCGATCGCCTCGCGCATGAACTCCTCGCGCTCGCACTCGTCCTCGCCGTCGCGAATGGAATCCCACGCGGCTTCGAAGCCTGCGCGTCCCGTCGCCTCGAGGTACGCGCGCGCGACGTCAGCTCCCCGGTCACGCTGCCGGTCGCCAAAAGCCTTGAACACAGCCTTGCGCGCGGTGTCGTTTCCCTGCTGCGCTTCGCGCGCGAGCCACTCGAATTGTTGCGTCCAGTCCCAAACGGATTCGCGCGGCGCGCTCTTCGCGATGGCGCGCTCCATACGCGGCGACAGGTTCGACGTGCGACCGCCAAGCTGCGCGAGCTCGTGCAGCCACGCTCCACGCGATCCATCGACTTGCGGATCGAAACCTTGCGCTCGAAGGCAGGCGCGATCGATCTCGCGTTCGAGTCCCAGCCCTTTCGTGCGCCGCACGAGCTGCATCGCTCGCCCGCGCCCAGCCGCGACGTCCTCGCGAAACGCCGCGATTTCCGCAGGTTTCGCGCGGTCAACGCGCATAGGCGCGGCGGGCGAAGAGGAGCGTGAGGAAGGGGAGCATGTTGGCCTTGTTGGGGATCAGCTTGAAGATCCGCCAGAGGCGGGCGGGGTTGAAGTAGAAGCGGCGGTAGGCGGACTTGCGCAGCTTCGTGATCGTGGCTTCGGGGACGGTCGAGAGGTTGATCTGGGTCTGGTAGGGCTCGTAGGCGGACCAGTCGTGGGGGAGCTGGAAGCCGGCGTTCTCGACCTGGCGGAAGAGCTCGGTGCCCTTGAAGGGGATGACGCGGAAGAAGGCGGCGGTGTGGAAGGACGAGCGCGCGGCCCAGTCGACGGTCGACTGCATCTCCTCCTCGGTCTCGGAGGGGAAGCCGAGCATGAACGCGCCGTGCACCATCACGCCCTGCCTGGCGATGAAGTCGACGATGCGCTCGACCTTCTCGATCTTGAGGTTCTTCTTCATCACCTTCTGGATGCGCGGGCTGGCCGACTCGACCGCGACCATGCAGCGGTACATGCCGGCTTGCTTGAGCAGCACGACCAGCTCCTCGTCGAGAATGTCGCCGCGGAAGCCGTTGGGGAAGGTGAGCGCGAGCTTGTAGCCGCGCGCGAGGATGCCGCGCGCGATCGCCTTCGCGCGCTCCGGCTTGAAGTTGAAGATGTCGTCCATGAAGACGAGCTCCTTCACGCCGTACTTCGTCACGAGCAGGTCGATCTCCGCGAGCACGTGCTCCGCCGAGCGGTCGCGGAAGGTCTTGCCGTAGCTGTTGTGGCAATACGTGCAGCGCCACGGGCAGGCGCGCGACGAGAACATCGTCGCGAACTCCTTGTGCGCGTAGATCACGCCGCCGCGTGGCACGGTGTGGTACTTGGCGTGGTCGATCAGGTCCCAGGCCGGGAACGGCAGCGCGTCGAGGTCGGGCGGCGCCGCGCGGTCGGGCTCGTGCACGATGGCGCCGTCCTTGCGCCACGAAAGCCCGAGGCAACCCGACCAGTCGGTGCGACCAGCGGCGAGGCCGTCGAGCAGCTCCGCGAACGTGAACTCGCCTTCGCCGCGCACGACGAAGTCGACGCTCGGGTCAGCGAGCACGTCGTCGGCCGCGACGCTGGGGTGCGGGCCGCCGGCGACGATCACAGCCTGCGGCAGGCGCTCGCGCACGAGCTTCGCCACCGCGTGCAGGCAGCCGGCCTCGTAAGTCATCGCCGACAGGCCGATCACGTCCGGGGCGAGCTTCACGAGCTCCTCCACGCAACGTTCGGGGTCCCAGTCCTCGACCTTCATGTCGAGGATGTGCACGTCGGCGTGCCCGGCCACGCGCGCCTGCGCGGCGATCATCATGATCCCCAGCGGGTGGACGTGCGTGAACTGTGTGTAGCGGTGGTAGGTCTGGACGAGCGCGGTGCGGACCATGGTGGGTTGGAGCGGGACCATGCTACTCAAGACCCTTCCGCGAGGTGGAGGTTTCGCAGCCGCCTCTCGACGCGGCGCCCGCGAATCCAGAACATGGCGCGCCCCGGAACCTCCCCCCCGGGACGATGCCCCCTGTGCCCGACGCACGCACCCAACTCGAGGCGGCGCTCAAGACGCCGTCCGGCCACTTCGTCTACGAATCGGGCCACCACGGCGACCTGTGGGTCGACCTGTTGCGCCTCACCTCGCGGGCGCCGCTCCTGCGTGCGTGTGCGAGCGAGCTTGCGCGCCTCGCGCGGCCGCAGGCGCCGCAAGTGGTGTGCGGACCGCTCGTCGGAGGCGCGTTTCTCGCGCAAATGGTGGCTTCGGAGCTCGGGCTTCCGGCGGTGCTCGCCGAGAAGGTCGTCGAGGACGACATGCGCTACCGCGTGCCGCCGTCGCTGCGCTCGACCGTGGCCGGCAAGCGCGTGCTGCTCGTCGACGACGCGATCAACGCCGGAGCCGCGGGGCGCTCGA
>JABWBL010000718.1 GCA_013360535.1 Planctomycetaceae bacterium | reverse complement strand
CCGCGCCCATCAGCCCGATGTTGCCGCCGCCGTAGACGAGCTCGACGCCGCGCCGCGCGAGCTCGGCCCCGAGCTCGCGGGCCATCTCCGCGAAACGCGGCGAACGGCCCACGCTCGCACCACAAAACACGCAGATGCGCTTCACGCGCGCCTTGATACCGACGCGTCGCGCGCCCGCAAAGGCCCAAAACGGCCGTCCTGCGCCGGATTTGCGTCGTTGTTAGCCTGCGCGGCGATGCGCGTCGTCTACACGGATCATTTCGCGGTGCCGCTGCCGCCGGGGCATCGGTTTCCGATGCACAAGTACGCGGAGCTGCGGCGCAAGCTCGTCGCTGACGGCGTGTTGCGCGAGGACGAGCTCTTCCCCGCGCGGCCGGCGCCGGTCGAGGCGTTGCTCGCGGTGCACGACGAGGGCTACGTGCGCGGTTACCTCGACGGTTCGCTCGATGCCAAGGCGCTCGCCCGCATCGGCTTTCCGTGGTCGCCGGCGATGGTCGCGCGCACGCTGGCGAGTGCGGGCGGCACGCTGCTCGCGGTCGAGTTTGCGCTCGCGGACGGCTTCGCGGGCGTGCTCGCCGGAGGCACGCACCACGCGGGACGCGCATTTGGCGCAGGATTCTGCGTGTTCAACGACCTCGCGGTCGCTGCGGCAAGCCTGCTCGGGCGCGGTGCGGCGCGGCGGGTGCTCGTGGTCGACCTCGACGTGCACCAAGGCGACGGCACGGCCGAGATTTTCGCCGCCGACGAGCGCGTGTTCACGTTCTCGGTGCACGGCGAGCGCAACTTTCCGCTGCGCAAGCAGCTGAGCGACCTCGACGTGCCGCTGCGCGACGGCACCGCGGACGACGAATACCTCGCGTCGCTCGACACCCACCTCGCACAGGCGCTCGAACGCTCGCGCCCCGACTTCGTGCTCTATCAAGGGGGCGTCGATCCGCTCGAGCACGATCGCCTCGGACGCCTGAAGCTCACGCAAGCGGGCCTCGCCGAGCGCGACCGGCTCGTGTTCACTCGCCTGCGCGAGCGCGGGCTCCCGCTGGTCGCGACGCTCGGCGGCGGCTACAGCGACCCGATCGAGCCGACGCTCGAGGCGCACGTGAACACCTATCGTGTCGCCCGCGACGTGTTTGGCGCCGCGCGCGCGGATCACTTCTGAGCGGGCGTCGGAGCGACGATGCGCTCGAGCTCGGCCGCGAGCCGGTCCGCCTCCGCGCGCTGCGCCGCGTCGAGCTGCTCGAGCTTCTGGATGCGCTCGCCGCGCTGCGTCAGGTCGAAGTACATGAACGGCCGCCCCGGATCACACGACAGCTTGCCCGCGCGGCTCACGACCGCGCGGTGGATCTCCTCGTAGGGACCGGGCCCATTGGGCCGGAATTCCTCGCACAAGAGGCTCGTTCGCGCCGAGACGGCCTGCGCATCGGCGAGCAACGGCACGAAGCTCACGCTGTCGAGCTCACGCTTCGCGGGAACCGCCGCACGCGCATCGACACCGAGCAGGTCCGCGACCGTCGCGAACACGTCGACCGCCCCCACGAGCTCGTCGCAGCTCCGCGCGCCGCCGCGCACGGCCGGTCCGGCGACGATCAGCGGGACGCGGATGCCACC
>JABWBL010000717.1 GCA_013360535.1 Planctomycetaceae bacterium | reverse complement strand
ACGCGCTCGCGGTGCTGATCGGCGAATTCCCCTCGCAGACTGCTGCCCGACTCGAAGGACGCGACACGTCGCCCGTGGCGCCGCAGGTGATCGCGGCGGGACTTCCGCTCGAGCTCGTCCGCCGTCGACCCGACGTGCGCCGCACGGAGCGGGCGCTCGCGCAGGCCTCGGCCCTGACTGCGTCGGCGATGACCGAGGTCTACCCGCGACTCTCGCTCACGGCGGCGCTCGGCCTCGAGAGTCAGGACATCACGGACCTGTTCCGCTCCGACAGCCGCGCGTTCAACGTCGGCCCGCGCCTCGTCGGACCGATCTTCCGCAGCCGCATCATCGAGGCCGGCATCGAGGTGCGCACGGCGCAGCAGCAGCAGGCGCTGATCGCGCACGAGAAGGCGTTGCTGGAGGCGCTCGTCGACGTCGAGGACGCGCTCGTGGCCTTCGCGCGCACGCAGGAGCGCGTGCAGGCGCTGGAGGCTTCCTTCGCGGCGGAGAGGCGGGCCTACGACCTCGCTCTCGATCTCAACACGAGCGGCCTGCGCGACTACCTCGCGGTGCTCGACGTGCAGCGCTCGATGATTGCGGCTCAAACCGATCTCACGAGGGCGCGCACGGACCACGTCACGGCGGCGGTCGCGCTCTACAAGGCGCTGGGCGGCGGGTGGGAAGTGGAGGCTCCGGCGCTCGCCGGGGCGGTCGGGGCTGAACCTGCGCAGTAGGGCGAGCGAAAAACTCCTCCCAAGTGTGGGGTTGAGGCCGCGCGGATCGTGGCCGACATGCCCTTCGGTTCCGGGGCCCGGGCGAGGGCTCACCCCGGTCGCTTTCCCACGAGGAGGTGCGCCATGACGTGCGCGTTGCTGTCGGCGGTGGCCGTCGCCCTTTCCCTCGTCCCCCCGCAAGAAAGCGCGGCACTGCCCGCGCGGCTCGAGGGGCTTGCCCGCGCCTGCGTGGCGGATGCGGAGCTCTCCGGGCTGGCGGTGCGGGTCACGACCGAGCATGGGGCGCTGTTCGAGCGTGGCTTCGGTTACGCGGATGCGGGCCACGCCAAGGTCGAGAATCCCGAGCACGCCCGCGCGGCCGATGCGCTGCTCGAGCCGCTAGTTGCGACAGCGCTGCTGCAGCTCGAGCACGAGCGGCGCGTCAACCTGCAGCAAGCGCTCGTCGAGCGTTTCCCCAAGCTCGGTTTCGACGGGCAAAAGGTGCTTCTGGCGCAACTCCTCGACCACACTTCCGGCGTGCCGAGCTATCGCGGTGCGCTTGCACAGCGAGAGACCCCCGTGGGTGCGCAAGACGTGCTCGCGTGGCTCGAAGGCCGGAGCGTGGAAGCGGAGCCGGGCACCTGCGCGATCTACAGCGAGAGCAACGCCCTGCTGGCGGCCAAGGTGGTCGAGCAGGTGAGCGAGGCACCGCTCGCGCAGGTGCTCGGCGTGTCCGTGTTCGAGCCGTTCGGGCTCGTGGACACGGGCTTCGCACCGCCGGACGACGCGAACCTGGCCGAGCGGGGCCAGGGCGTGCGCGACGTGCTCGGCCTGCCGCCGCTGCGCAGCTCGCTGGTCGACATCGACCGCTTCGTGCGGCAGCTCGGGCAAGGCACCGGCATCGGCGAAGAG
>JABWBL010000716.1 GCA_013360535.1 Planctomycetaceae bacterium | reverse complement strand
CAGCAACTGGCCCTCCGGCAAGCTCGGAGTCGCGCCGCGGCCCTCGGTCGTCGCGATTCGGCGCCGCTGACCAGCTCTCGGCCCTCGCCGTGACGAACGTGCGGGCTATGCTCTGCCGACCGTGCTCTCCCTAGCCCTTGTCGCGCTCTTCGCCCAGGCGCCCGAGGATCCGCCGCCGGCGCCGCCGACCGCGCCGTTGTCGCTGCGCGTCAACCGCGCGATCACCAAGGGCGTGAAGCTCTTGCGCGAGCGCCAGCAGGCCGACGGCAGCTGGGGCGGTTTCGAGGGCGAGCATCCCGGCGGGCAGACGGCGCTGGCGACCTTCACGCTGCTGCGCTCGGGCGTGCGGCGCAGCGACGAGGCCGTGCAACGCGGGCTGCGCTTCGTGCTCGACACCGAGTTCAAGAGCGTCTACTCGCACAGCGTGCGCCTGCTCCTGCTCGAGGCGCTCAACGATCCGGCGGCCTGGCGCGATCCGGCGGATCGCAGCCTCGACTTCCTCGTGCAGACGCAGGTCGAAGGCGACTGGGCCTACCCGTGGGGCGCGGCGGACGCGAGCAACTCGCAGTTCGCGCTGCTCGGCTTGCGCGCCGCGCACCGCATGGGACTTTCCATTCCGGAAGCGACGCTCGTCAATGCCGCGAAGGCCATCTTCCGGCTGCAGGATGACGGCGGCGGCTTCCGCTACGAGCACGGCCGCATGGAGACCGGCGGCATCACGGCGGCTTCGCTCGGTGGGCTCACGGTGCTCGCGGAGATTGGTGAAGGCCGCAGCGCGGTCGAGGCGGTGCTCAAGAAACGCGCGAAGGAGCTGCGCGCCGGCGACGACTGGATGGTCGCGCACTGGAGTCCCTCCCAGAACGCCTACGGCGACGTCGGCTGGACGCCGTCGTTCCAGTACCCGTACCTGTGGGCCGTCGAGCGCTGGTGCGGGCTCTCGCGGCGCGGCAAGCTCGGCGCGCACGACTGGTACGAAGAAGGCGCGGCCTGGCTCGTCGATCGCCAGCTCGACAACGGAAGCTGGCTCGACACGAACGAGTCGACGTGCTTCGCGCTGCTGTTCCTGCGGCGCGCTACGGTGACGCAGGATCCGTCGTCGGAGGTGCTCGATGACGAGCTCGACGCGCTGCGGCCGCCGAAACCGCTGACGGTGGCCGGCGACGTGCCGCGCCTGCGCGAGTGGCTCGCGCTCGGGCCGTGGCGCTCGGAGATTCCTGGGCGTGGGCTCGAGAAGTTGCCCTTCGAGCCCGCGAAGGTGTCGCCGCGCGAGGGCGCGAAGTTCGCCAAGCGCGACTGGCGCCGCGTGACGCTCAAGGCCGATGGCTGGGTGAACCTCGACGAGGCGCTCGCCACCGAGTGCGACGGCGGTTTCGTCGCGCTCGCGACGTGGATCGACTGCAGCGAGTCGGGCGCGCTCGACGCGCACCTGTGGCTCGAGGTCGAGGATGCGTGGCGCGTGTACGTCGACGGCGTGCTCGTCGGCTCGAGCCAGCGCCAGCAGGGTGCGATCGACGGGAGCGAGAGCTGTGCGCTGAAGCTGACGGCGGGGGAGCACCTGCTGCTGTGTCTCGTCGAGGACGAGCGCGGCGCCGCGGCGTTCGGCGCGCGCCTG
>JABWBL010000715.1 GCA_013360535.1 Planctomycetaceae bacterium | reverse complement strand
CCGCGCGCCAGCTGTTCGAGCGCGCGGCGGCCGCGGGCGACACGCATGGCGTCGACGAGGCGCTCGACGCGATGGAATCGGCGCTCGACTTCGGCTGGGACGGCGACGACGGCGGCCTGTACCTGTACCTCGACCGCGAGGGTTACTCGCCCGTGCAGATCGAGTGGAGCCGCAAGCTCGCGTGGGTGCACAGCGCCGCGCTGCTCGCGACGCTCTCGGCCTACTCGGCCACGCGTGCGCCGCGCTGGCTCGAGCGTTTCGAGCAGGTCGCCGACTACACGCTCTCGCACTTCCCCGACGCGACCCACGGCGAGTGGTTCGCCTCGCTCGACCGCCGCAACTTCGTCAGCCAGCGCTTCAAGTCCGGCCCGCGCAAGGGCGGCTTCTCGACGCCGCGCACGCTGCTGCGCTGCGACCAGCTGCTCGGCGGCCTGATCGCGTCCGTCGAGTGACCCGCGTCGTGCGGCCGGACCGAGCTCAATAGATCAGCACACGCTGGCGCTTGCGCTCGAACTCCGCCAGCCACGGCTCCCAGGCCGCCTCGATCTGCTGCACGCTCGCACCCTGAAGCAGGAGCGTCTTGAACTGCACGGAACCCCAGTGCTTCCCGATGGCCGCGTCGTCGGCGAGCTCGAGCGCGTCGCCGTACATGCGCCGCAGCGTGACGAGCAGCGCGATCGCCGTGCGCAGCGGCGCGAAGCGGTGCGAGTCCTGCACGACGAGCCGCACGCCACGCAGCGACTTGTTGGCCCACTTGCCGTAGAACGGCTTCCACGCGAGCGGCTGGAACTGCACGCCCTCGAGGCGCTCGCGCGCGAGCTCCGCCGCCAGCGCGTAACCGTCGATCCACTCGGCGCCGATGGCCTCGAACGGCATGGTCGAGCCGATCGCGTCCGACAGGTTCGTGCACGAGCTCGCCGCCATGCCCGTCGGCACGTACAGGTAGGCCTGGATCTGGTGCGGAACGTGCGGCGAGGTCGTCGTCCACTCGAGCCCGCAGTCCTCCCACGTCATCGAGCGCTTCCAGCCGCGCATCGGCACGACCGTGAGCTGGCAGCCCAGCGCGAGCTCCTCGTTGTAGAAGCGCGCCATCTCGCCGACCGTCAGCCCGTGCGTCACCGGCACCGGGCCCCAGCCGATGAAGCTCTTCCACTGCTCCTCGACCGCACCGCCCTCGAAGCGCAGGCCGCCGATCGGATTGGGCCGGTCGAGCACGTACAGCGGCTTGCGCGCCGCCGCCGCGGCCTTCATCACCTCGCCGAGGGTCGAGATGTACGTGTAGGTGCGCGAGCCGATGTCCTGGATGTCGAACACCAGCGCGTCGACGTTCTCGAGCGTGTCCGCCGTCGGCGCCTTGCGCGAGCCGTAGAGGCTCTGCACAGGCAGTCCGCTGATCGGATCGAGCGCGTCGCCGACCGAGTCACCGGCCGGCGTGTCGCCGCGGATGCCGTGCTCGGGCCCGTAGAGCTGCACGAGCGTGAGGCGCGGGTCCTCCGCGAGCCGGTCGGCCGTCGGCACCAGGTTGCCGTCGACTCCCGAAGGGTTGGTGACGAGCCCCAGCCGCTTGCCCTCGAGCTCGCGCACGAAGCGGCTGTCGCGCTCGAGCAGCACCTC
>JABWBL010000090.1 GCA_013360535.1 Planctomycetaceae bacterium | reverse complement strand
TCGCGCGGGTCTCGCGCTCGAGCCGGTCGACGTTCTCGAGCCACGTGCGCAGCGGCGAGCGCAGGCCCGGCACGACTTCGTCCTTCGTCTGCGCCGGAGCGACGCCCGCGATCGCGCTCAGCAGCGCGAACACGTGCTTGCACGGCATCGAGTCGCTGAACGCGCGGCACGTGCAGCTCGCCGTGTGGATGTTGCGCGACGCGATGTCGACGCCGGTGCGGTAGCTCTGGCCCTCGCCGCGCACCGACGCCACCACGGAGTTGCCCTCGCGCTCGATCGAGAGCACGCGCCCCGAGAGCGCGTACTCGGTGCCGCGGCGCTGCGTTTCCACCGAGAAATGCGGGCGCCAGGCCGCCAGCGGGTCGTCTTCGATGCGCGGGCGGGCCATCTCAGTTCCTCCCCGCGAGCGCGAGCCCCTGCGCGAGCCACGCTTCGCGCGCAGCCCGATGGAACTCGTGGCCGTCGCGCTTCAGGAGCAGCGGCCATTCGAGACGCGAGCGCTGCTGCGCCTCGTGCAAGCGCTCGACGACGACACGGCGCGAGCGCGCACTCGGGAAATCGAGCACACCCGGCACGAGCTGCAGCTCGCCGTCGAGCTCGATCAGGCGCGCGGCCGCGAGCAGTCCCCGCGGAAGGTCCGTTCCAAGCTGCACACGCAGCGGCTTGCGCTGCGGTTCGAGCGGGAAGCGCACGAGCGCGTAGCCGTCGCCCTCGGGCTCGGCGATTTCGATCAATTCCAGCCACGACTCGACCAGCCGGTCGAGCACACGCCGCTCCGCGGGCGTTCCGCGCGAGCGCCAGCGCTTCGAATACCGCTGCGCGACGGTCTCCTCACCGGGCAGGGCGAAATCGAGCATCGCCCACAGGAGGAAATGCAGCTCGCTGTCGGCGCCGGTGAAGAGCGGCAGCGCGTCGGGCACCGTCAAGCCGCGGAACTCCGGCCCCGCGAAGGTCGAGAGCGCCATCGCCGGCTGCGCGAGCTCGGGCTCGTCTTGCGCAAACCGCACGAGGTTCGAGAGCCAGTTGCCGAGCGCCTCCTCGTCCTCGAGCGGCTCGCTCGCGTCGTCCTCGGGCTCGTCCTCGCCCTCGTCCGGCAGCTCGTCGAGCTCGATCGGCTCGGGCCGTGGCTCGTGCGCGAGCGCCGTCGGCGCCGCGACCTCCTGCTCCGCCGCGCGGATGACGACGAGCAGCACCGGCTGCGGATCGTCGCCGTGCGAAAGCTCGAGGAAGTTCGCGCCCGGACGCCACGCGAGCCGCTCGACTCGCGCCTTCTCCGCCTCGTAGGGTGCGTCGGTGCCCTTGCCGCCGAACTGCGATCGTTCGTCCCAAGGTTCGCCCGACAGGAAGTACGAATACGGCGCCCGCGCAAGCTTGAGCTCGCGTCCGAGCACGTCATGCAGCCGCGCGAGCGTCGCCTTGGCCGGCACGGCGATGCGCACGGCGTCGCCCACGCCGTCGTCGCGCCACGCCAGGACCTCCCACGTTCGCTCCATCACCGCGACAGGTTAGCGAATTCGGGCCGCGCGCGCGTGCTACAACACCGCCGTGAATGACAAGGAAGTGCGGCTCGCCCGGCGATGTGCGGAGCTGGGCGTCGAAGGCCTGTGGCTGCGCCGGCGCGCGAACGTGGCGTGGATCGCCGACGGGGCCGACGTGCACTGCGATGCGTCGTCGGAGCTGGGCGTGGCGAGCGTGCTGTGGTCGCCAAGGCGGCGTGTGGTGCTGTGCGACGCGATCGAGGCGCCGCGAATGCGCGCCGAGGTGTTCGGGAGCGATTGGGAGATCGTGGAGCGGCCGTGGACCGAGGCGCCGAAGCTGCCGGAGGGCCGTTTCGCGAGCGACTGGCCCGACGATGTGCTCGCGGACGAGCGTGCGCCGCTGACGGAACGCGAGCTCGAGCGCGCCCGCGCGCTCGGACGCGACAGCGCGGAGGTGCTCCACAAGCTCATGCTCGACCTGAAGCCCGGCCACAGCGAGCAGGAGGCCGCGGCGGAGCTCGTTTTCGAGCTGCGCCGTCGAGCGATCCACGCGCCGGTGATCCTGTGCGCCGCCGACGAGCGCATCGCACGCTTCCGCCACCCGATTCCGACGGACTCGAAGCTGCGCACGTCGATGATGCTCGTGCTCTGCGCGCAACGGCACGGCCTGATCGTCGCGCTCACTCGCATCGTGCACTTCGGAGCGCTCTCGCCCGACCTGCGCCGCCGCCATGCCGCGGCGTGCGCCGTCGACCGCACGCTGCACGCCGCGACACGGCCCGGCGCGCGTTGGTGCGACCTGTTCGCGCTCGCGCAACGCACGTACGCCGAGCAGGGCTTCGAGAGCGATTGGAAGCTCCACCACCAAGGCGGCCCGCTGGATTTCAACCCGCGCAACTTCGTCGCGACGCCGACGGAGACGCGCGCGGTGAAGGAACACCAGCTCGTCGCGTGGAATCCGTCGGTGACGGGCACGAAGTCCGAGGACACGCTCACGAGCAGCGGCGAAGTGCTGACGGCGATGGAAGGTTGGCCCGAGCTCGACGGCCGCCCGGCGATTCTGGAGCGACGCGCATGAGACCGGAACGCAAGACTCTCGACCGTGCGCTGAGCCGCGCGGGCGTGATGAGCCGCACGCAGGCCGAGCAGGCGATCCGCGAGGGCCGCGTGCGGGTCAACGGGCTGCGCGAGCGCGATCCGCAGTTCTGGGTCGACCTCACGCGCGACGACGTGCGGCTCGACGAGCAGCCGCTCGAGCGCTGGAAGCTGCTGTATTTCGCTCTGAACAAGCCGGTCGGCCTCGTGACGACGCGCGAGGACGAGCGTGGGCGCGCGACGGTGTACACGTTGCTCGCCGACGTGAAGGCCTGGGTCGCGCCGGTCGGTCGGCTCGACAAGGACACCAGCGGGCTGTTGCTCTTCACGAACGACACGGACCTCGCCGAGCGCATCACGAATCCGCAGTCGAAGCTCGAGAAGACCTACGAGTGCCTGGCGGCGGGTGCGCTCGAGGACGACACGCTCGAACGGCTGCGCCGCGGCGTCGAGCTCGACGACGGCCCGACGCGCCCCGCGCGTGTGCGGCGCCTCGAAGACACGCCCACGGGCACGCGAATCGAGCTCACGATCACCGAAGGCCGCAATCGGCAGGTGCGCCGCATGCTCGAGGCCGTCGGCAGCCGCGTTTTGGCGCTGCACAGGGTCGCGATCGGCCCCATCCGACTCGGTGAGCTCGCGCAAGGCGCCCACCGACCGCTCACCGCCCGCGAAGTCCGTGCGCTCAAGGCGGAATGACAGCGGTCTTGCTCGCTAGCCCCGCTTGTTCATGAGCCTCGTAGCGAGAACGCGAGAACGCCGGCGATGCAAGGCGCGACGATGGTTTTCCCCGCTGGCGACCTGCAGGTCGCTGAGGACCAAGACCACCGCAGCAACGCAGCAGCGTCGAGCGGTTTCGCGTTCGCAGTAGAGGCTCATGAATATGGCGGGCTAGGATGGGCGCCCCATGTCCGTGAAGATCCTCTCCGACTTCGATGGCGTCTGGACCGATCAGGCCTTCGAGGCGCAGAACGTCAAGCTGTTCCTGATCGCCGAGGCGGCGCGCCTCGCGCGCATCGCTCCCGACGAGGCGGCCGCGGATTTCGCGCTTTTCGAGGCCGAAGTGATGAGCGCGCCGGAGCGCCACGGCTGGGCGCCGGACGGCCGCATCACGGCCTACATCGACGAGGATCCGTTCTGCGAGGCGAACGCGATTGCGCGTTTCCTCGAGGCGTCGAGCGACACGAAGGCGAAGCGCTACGTCGCGGCCGTGCTCGCGGGCGGTTTCGCGACGATGAGCGCCTTCGGCGACCACTGTTTCCTGACGTCGACCGCGCAGTTCCGCGCGCAGCACCCGCCCGCGCTCGTGCCACGTGCCGCCGAGATGTTCGCTGCGCTGGTCGAGGCCGGTGCGGAGGTCGTGGTCGTGTCGAACAGCTCGAGCGAGAAGATCGAGGGCTGGTTTCGCGAGACGGGCGTCGGCAACGGGCTCGCGCATGCGCTGCGCGTGCGGGGCTCGGCCGGGAAGTTCATCCTGGGCCCGAGCGAGGACCACCTCGTGCTCGCGGGCCGCAGGATCCGCGTCGACCGGCCGAAGTACCGCACGATCCTCGCCGAAGAACGGCCCGACTTCGTGATCGGAGACGTGTACTCGCTCGACCTCGCGCTGCCGCACGTGATGCGCCGCGCGGGCGAGCTCGCGCCGAAGCTCGCGCTGCGCCGGCATCCGCACACGCCGCGCTGGGTGCTCGACACGCGCGCGGACGGGGCGATCGACCTCGTGGTCGAGCAGCTCGATGGCCTCGTCGCTCCCGTTCGCGAACTGGCGCGCTCGCGCAAGTAGTCCCCCCTCGCGGAGATCCCGATGCCGCCGCTGCTGGAGAAGTTCCTGCCGATCCTGCTCCTGCTCGTCGCGATCTCGGTGGTCGTGCGGCGGCTGCCCAAGGTCGATGTCGGCCACAGCCCGGCCCTCGTCGCGCGCCGGCGCTTCAACTGGATCCCGCTCGGCCTCGCCTACGCGTTCCTGTATTTCGGCCGCTACAACCTGTCGGCGATCGCGAGCGAGCTCGACAAGGCCGGAATCCTCGCGAAAGCGCTGTTCAACGAGATCGACGGCGTCGGACAGGTCGTGTACGGCCTCGCGTTCCTGCTCAACGGACCGCTGACCGACCGCTTCGGCGGGCGCGCGACGATGCTCGCCGCCACGGCGGGCTCGGCGGTCGTCAACGTGCTGATGGCGATCAGCTTCAGCGCCGCGATGGACGGCGAGACGGACACTGCGACGCTGCAGCAGCGCCTGATGGTGCTCAACGCCGTCAACATGTACTTCCAGAGCTTCGGCGCGGTCTCGATCGTCAAGGTCAACGCGGCGTGGTTCCACGTGCGCGAGCGCGGCGTCCTCGGCGGCCTGTTCGGCATCCTGATCTCGCTCGGCCTGTATTTCTCCTATGACTGGAGCCTCGCCATCGCGAAGGGCCTGAGCTACCCGATGGCGTTCTGGATTCCGGCGGCCGTGCTCGGCGCGTGCGTGCTCGGGACGCTCTTGTGGGTGCAGGATTCGCCGGGAAAAGCGGGCTTTTCCGACTTCAACACGGGCGACGCGACCAGCGGCGACTCCGGCGCGAGGCTCTCGGTCGGGCAGGTGCTCGCGCGCATGTTCTCGCAGCGCGTGATCTGGATCCTCATCGGCATCGAGTTCTGCTCGGGCTTCCTGCGGCAGGCGGTGATGAAGCAGGGCCGCCTGTACCTCGGCGCGATCGAAGGCAGCGACTCGTTCTTCTACAAGAACTGGGGCGTCGTGATGTGCGTCGCCGGCATCCTCGGCGGCGTGTTCGCGGGCACGATCTCCGACCACGTCTTCGGCAGCCGCCGCGGACCGGTGTCGAGCGTGCTGTACGCCGGCCTCCTGCTCGGCGCCATCGCCGCCTCGTTCCTGCTCGGCAATCCGATGCTCGGCTGGTCGGTGACGTTCATGTCGCTGTGCGTGATCGGCGTGCACGGCATGCTGAGCGGCACCGCTTCGGCGGACTTCGGCGGCACGCGCTATGCCGGCCTCGTCACGGGCGTGATCGACGGCTTCGTGTACTTGGGCGGAGCGAGCCAGGCCTTCCTGTACGCCGAGCTCCTGCCCAAGGGCGACGCGGCGAAGCTCGCCGACAACTGGGCGCCGTGGATCTGGGCCATGCTCCCCATCGCGGCGCTCGGCCTCGTGATGTGCGCCACGATCTGGAACGCGCGTCCGAAGTCCGGCGGCGGCCACTGAGCCCGGTTCGGCGCGCCCGCCCCAGAAAATCCGGCGAAAGTTGATCGACGGGCGGGCGGGAGTGCGTGGAGGGTGCGGTTCCCCTTCGCCCATCCGTCCCCACCTCGAGAACGACCGCCATGCCCTCGCGCCGGATCGACCTGGCTGCCCTGTTCCTTGCCCTCCCGCTTCCCCAGGGCCTGCCGACGCCGCTCCCGGCGCAGCAGGAGCCCGCGCCGGCCTCGGTGCAGCGCCACATGCCGGACCCGACGTTCGTCCCGGCCGAGCTCGGCGACGAAATCCCGCGGCCGGAGACGGTCGAGGTGGTCGCGGGCGAGCGCGGCGACAGCGTCGTGTCGCGCGAGGCCCGCGATCCGTTCTTCCTCGGCTTCGCCGGTGGCAGCTACTACCCGCCCGCGAACGAGCGGCTCGATCCCGAGCTCGTCGCGAGCGCCTTGCAGGCGGAAGCCGCGGGCCGCAGCGAGACCTACGGCTTCGTGATGTTCTCGCGGCGCATGACGCCCGAGCGTGGCGCGGCGCTCGAGGCGCTCGGCTGCCGCCTGCTCGAGTTCCACCCGCACTACTGCCTCAAGGTCGCGCTGCCGGTCGCACGCCTCGACGAGGTCGCCGCGCTCGACTTCGTGCGCTGGGTGGGCCAGCCGCGTGCGTCGCAGAAGCTGCACCCGCAGCTCGAGCTCGCGACGCCGGGCGACGACGGCCGCGTCGCGCTCTACGTCGACCTGTACGAGAGCGATCTCGGCGCGGACTCGACCTCCGAGCCGCTCGGCACGGCGTGGATCGCCGATGGCGGCGTCGTGCGGCGCGTCGAGGACGAGAACGTGCTGCCGCGGCGCTGGAAGAGCAACGGCCCGGCGCAGCAGGCGCTCGAGGCGCTCGGGCTCGAGGTCGTCGAGTACGTGCGCGAGCTCAAGGCCTTCCGCGTGCTCGCGCTGCCCGCACAAGTCGCCGACCTGGTGGCACTCGACTGCGTGCAGTTCATCGAGCCCGACCTGCCCGCGAGCCTGATGCACGACGAGTCGATGCCGATGGTCGGCCTCGACCAGTCTCGCGCATCCTTCCCGGGCAACTCGAGCGGCGTCAACTCGATCGCGCAGGCCGACAGCGGCGTCGACGTCGGGCACGCGGCGCTCGGAATCGCCGGTTTCGGCTGGGATTTCACCGGAACGACGGGCCCGTGGATGGACGGTTGCGAGCACGGCTCGCACGTCATGGGCACGGTGCTCGGCAACGGCTCCGGCAGCTTCTGGTCGAGCCACAAGGGCGCGGCGCCCGGCCTCGCCCGCGGCGGCAGCGCGACGCGCGCCTACGTCTCGAGGATCTTCGACAATGCCTGCGGCTTCTCCGGCACGGCAAACTCGACGATCTTCTCGGTCAACCGCACGAGCCTGTGGGATGGCTCCGGCAACACGTCGAAACCCGCGCTCTCCACCAACTCCTGGGGCACGCCCGGCACGGGCTGGATCGGAAGCGAAGCGAACGCGCGCGCGGTCGACTTCGAGGTCTGGAACTACGACCAGCTGTACCTGTTCGCCGCCGGCAACCAGGGTTCGGGCGCGCAGACCATCGGTCAGCAAGGAACCGCGAAGAACGCGCTCACCGTCGGCAACGTGATCGACTTCTACGCGAGCTACGGCTTCCCCAACACGATCGCCTTCGACTCCAGCCGCGGCCCGTGCGGTGACGGGCGCTGGAAGCCGAACGTCGTCGCTCCCGGCGACCTGATCACGTCCGTCGACGCCAACTCCTCCAACGGCTACAGGGCGATGGCCGGCACGAGCATGGCGACGCCGCACGTCGCGGGCCTCGCGGCGCAAATCACCGACACGTTCTCGTGGATGCGTTACTGGCCGGCGGCGGTGATGTCGACCTTGATGTCGAGCGCCGAGTCGAAGGGTGGCGTGGCGCTCACCAATCCCACGGATCCGGTGCTCGACACCTACGGCGCCGGCAAGGTCTCCGCGAACAAGGCGCTCGTCGGCAGTTCGGAGTTCTGGATCAACAACTGGACCTTCAACGCGACCTGGGCCGGTGGCTGGACCTTCGGCGACTTCGCCGTGCCGGCCAACTGCAAGCGCGTCACGGTCTGCCTGACCTACGTCGAGCCCGAGGCCTCGGCGGGCGCGTCGCAGGCGCTGATCAACAACTGGGACCTCTACCTCGACGACCCGACCAACGGCATCCATCCCAATGGCAACATCGGGGAATGGATCGCGCAGCAGAGCGCGCTCGACAACACCGAGATCCGCACGATCGACAACCCGGTCGCCGGCACGTGGCGCTGGAAGGCGTGGCCGCAGGTCGTGAACTTCCTGAGCACGGTCAAGGCCAGCGTGACGGTCACGTACGAGCTCGAGACGGCCTCGGCGCAACCGACGCTCGACGTGTGGACGAACGCTGTTTACCTGCAGCCCAACCAGCTCGTCGACGTGTTCGCGACGGTGAGCAACGCGCACGGCCTCGCGTCGGGTGCCTCGTTCGAGACGATCTCGAGCGGTGACACGCTCGTCAACGCTCAGGGCCAGCTGTTCGACGGCCCCTACACCGACCACATGGACAATCCGGCCGCGGGCCGCAAGGTGATGGTCGGTGACCTGCCGCCGGGCAGCTCGCGCACGGTGTTCTGGCGCACGAGCTGGGCCACCGAGGGCGTCAAGAACTTCGGCTCCTACCTCGACCTCGACAACACGAGCTGGCAGTGGGACTCGGTCAACATCACGGTCGACGGCACGCCGCCGCCGCACCCGTCGATCTCGTCGACGTCGCACACGCAGCTCGTGTGGTCGAACGACCAGTCGATCGACTTCACGTGGGCACAGAACCCCGACAACGTCTCGGGACTCGCGGGTTACGCGGCGCTGATCTCCTCCAACGGCGTCCCGATGGACCCGGGCCACACGATCAACCTCGGGCCAGTGACGGCGGCGACGTTCAACGTGCCCAACAGCGCGGCGGCGATCTACCTCTCGCTGCGGCCGATCGACAACGCCGGCAACTCGTCGGCCCTCGGCTACGCCTGGAGCCCGCCGTACCTGATCGACGCGGTCGCGCCCGGCACGCCCGGCCCGTTCACCTCGACGAGCCACCAGACGGGCGTCGCCAACTGCAACACGACCGTGTCCCTGCAGTGGACCCCGGCGGTCGACGTGCACTCGGGCCTCGCGGGCTACGTCGGCGTGTGGGACACGTCGCCGTCGACCGTCCCCTCGGGCCCGGCGAACATCGGCGTCGTGTCGAGCCTCGTGCAGAACATCGGGTCGAGCACGAGCCCGCGCTGGTTCCACCTGCGCGCCCGCGACAACGCCGGAAACCTGGGTTTCACGGCCCATTTCGGGCCGATCTACGCCAACGCGAACTCGGTCTCGACCTACTGCACGGCCAAGACCAACTCGCTCGGCTGCGTCCCGTCGATCGGCACCAACGGCGTGCAGCCCGACAAGTCGGCCGGCAACTTCACGGTGACGTGCACGAACGTGCTCAACCAGAAGAACGGCCTCCTGTACTGGAGCTTCTCCCCGTCGGCGACGCCTTTCCAGGGCGGCACCAAGTGCGTGAACAGCCCGAGCGTGCGCACGTCGGCGATCGCGAGCGGCGGCGCCGCCACGGGCAACTCGTGCACGGGCAGCTACGCGTTCACCTTCTCGACCGCGTACATGAACGCGCACGGCCTCGTGCCGGGCAACACGGTGTACGCGCAATGGTGGATGCGCGACCCGGCGAGCTCGTTCTCGACGGGACTCTCCAACGGGTTGCAGTTCACGGTCTGCGACTGACGCACGTCGCGCTCGAACGAAACGCACGTCGCGCTCGAACGAAGAAATACCGAAATACCGAGCCAGAGCAATTTATTCTGCGAACTGCGGCCGGCGTC
>JABWBL010000089.1 GCA_013360535.1 Planctomycetaceae bacterium | reverse complement strand
GCCACCGTGCCCCCGCCGCCGTCCGCAGGGAGCTCCTTGCGCAAAAGGCGTCGGCCTGATTACCCTCAACCCACGGTCCAGAAAATCTGGAGCGGTACACGGTGCGTCAGTTCAGTTCGGTAGCCGACCAGTGTCGCGGGCGAAGTTGTGGCCATGAGATCGTTGAGTGGAGGCGCCGTGCGCTCTCAATTCCGTGGAGCGCGTGCCGCTTCGGATGCGACCGATCGAGGATCGACAACCGAAGACGACCCGTCAACGGCGCACGCCACTTCCAACCCCACGATGGGACCGCTCCGAACGAAGCCCCGCTCCTCCGAGCTGGACAAAGACGACGGCATTGGCAGCGCCAGCACCCCCATG
Source organism: Planctomycetaceae bacterium (assembly GCA_013360535.1). Taxonomy (GTDB): domain Bacteria; phylum Planctomycetota; class UBA1135; order UBA1135; genus F1-120-MAGs118. Next base: position 9,299 of record JABWBL010000089.1, on the reverse strand, counting down.
CGTCGCCTCGCCCCCATACTCGCGAGCCTCGCCGGCTCCATCCCTCCCGCCGGCACCACCGTCATCTACCAGGTCTGGTACCGCAACCCCGCCGCTGCCGGAGGCCCAGCCACCACGAACCCCTCGAACGCGCTCGTCGTGGCTTGCACGCCGTGAGGCGGACCCCGCCGGGCCGCTACGCGATCAAGGCCACGGCTTGACGACGGCGTCGCCGTTGATGCTGCGTCGGTAGTCGTCGGCCCCAGTTTCGACTTCGACCGCAAACTGGACCACGAGCGCTCCGTTCGGATTGTCCAAAGGACGATTGGCTCGGATTGAGCCGAATGCGCCGGCCCCGGCATGGATCTCGCGGGTCTCGTGGCTGGACTTCGATCCGGACCACAGGGCTTCGATCACGACGCGCGGGCCTTCAGCGGCGGCGCTGGCACCATCACAAACGAACACGCTGATGTCGTGGGGCCCCCAAGTGGGGTCCATGAAGAGGATCCTCTTCCCGGCCGTGCCGTCGGACAGCACGCCGGCCCGCATCCTGACGTCAGCGGTCTCGAGGTCGTAGCCTTCCAGTGTCACGTTGCCGCACTCGGGCACAAGCGCTGGAACGACCTCGAAACGCAGCAGTTTCCGTCCCGCGGATGCCGTTGATTGCGGGTTCTCGTGAGTGCACGACGAGGCGGCGCACAGCGCCAAGAGCAAACTGCCCGTCGCGCAGAGACTCCGCAGACGCCGTGAAACTTGCTCGATTCTCATGCGTTCATCCTAGGGAGGACGCTGGTTTCGAGCGACAAGTCAATGGATGCCGCGCTCGAACTGGTGCCTTCCGGTACCTGGTCCTCAACTGCTCGGTCGCTGAATCCCGAGTCTCGAAAGCGTCGAGCCCCGCTCCCGATGCAGCCTCGCCAGTTCTCTCGTTTCGGTCAGAGGACGCTGTGCTCGTCGAACTTCACCTCGAGCGCGCAGCACGAGCGGCGGCTCCGTCGCCTCCTACTGCGACGGCGCCACCATCCAGTGCCCCCGCGGCAACGGCACCTCCACCGTCGGCGGCTGCCCCAACTCCTGACGGATGAGCGCGCCCTCCGGATGCGCTGCGAGCGGGCCGTGGCCGTTGTGACGTCGACGACGTCCACGGCGAGTCCGCGGAACTGTCGGGTTTCGGCGACGAGCGCCCCGGCCTGGATCGAGGCGACGACCACCCACCGCCGCCGCAGGTCGGATGTGTCTTGGGCGGGAGAAGCCGGATCCGTGTAGGCTCAAGGCACTTCCCCGCCTAGCTGGCTTGGTTCGCCCGTCGCCGATCTCGCGATCTGGACGAACGCCCCCTCCCAACCATCGAGAGGACTCCATGGGATTCGCACTCGCCCGAACGGTCGTCACCGGCATCGCCTTGGCATTCGCCGCACCGGTCTTCGCCTCGCAGCAGTTTGGTTTCCCGGCAGGTGCGGTCCACCAGACCAGGCGGTCGAACCTCGCTCAACGCATCGACGAGGCGCGCGCGCCCGCCTCCACCACGACCCAGACGCCCCAATTTGTCTACGCACCGACGTGCGGCGGCTCGACGCCGACGCCGCTGAACGTCTCGGGCACGACGGGACCGATCGCCGACCTCGGCCTGACGACCTTCACCGCCGTCGTCAGCGGCGCGGGTCCGTCGCTGTGGGACGTCGATCTCGCGACCGCGATTCAGCACCCCCGGAACTACGACCTCATCATCAAGCTGCGCTCGCCCGCCGGTACGACCGTGACGATCTCGAGCCAAAACGGGCCGTCGAACGTCTTCAACGGCACGCTCTGGGACGACAACACCAACGATCCGGTGACCGACCACATCCTGATGAACGGTTCGGTCCCGCCGTTGCTGTCTCCCGAGGGGCGCCTGTCCGCGTTCCGCGGCGAGGATCCCAACGGCACCTGGACGCTCTCGATCCAGGATGTCCTGACGCCGAGTGTGGGGTCGCTGGACAGCTGGTCTCTCTCGATCACGTCGACCCTCCTGGCACCGCCCCCGAGCACCTCGACGACCTTCTCGAGCTCGCCGGCAACATGGTTTCAGGGCACGATCGTCAACGACTCGATCGTCGCGAGCGGGCTGGGCACTTCGATCTCGAAGATCACCGTCTATGCCGAGATCACGCACACCTACAGCTCCCTCATGGACATCTCCCTGATCTCCCCCACCGGCACCGAGGTGAAGCTGTCGACCCGAAACGGCGGCATCTGGGACAACGTCTTCAACGGCACGCTGTTCAGTCCCACGGCGCTCGTGCCGGTGACCGACCCTGTCTACGCCAACATGGTCGTCGTCCCCCTCGTCTCACCCGAGGGCTCGTTCGACAACTTCATCGGCCAGGATCCCAACGGCACGTGGACGCTGAAGATCCGAGACTTCTCGATGTGGGACTTCGGCACCCTCAAGCGCTGGGACCTGACCGTCTCCACCTGCGACGCGTCGCTGCCGGCCGTGTACTGCACGGCAGGCACCACCACGAACAACTGCGTCGCCGCGATCTCGGCCTCCAACCATCCCAACGTGGCGCACTCCAACTCGGTGCTGATCCACGTGGCCAACGTCGAAGGCCAGAAGCAGGGCCTGATCTTCTACGGTCTCGCCCCCGCGGCCACGCAGTGGTGCACGGGCGGCGCGAGCCTGATGTGCGTCAAGGCGCCGACCGAGCGAACGCCCTCGCTGACCTCGGGCGGCACGCTGAACGCCTGCGACGGAGCCTTCCTGCTCGACTGGAACGCTCACCAGCTCGCCAATCCGACTTCGCTCGGCAATCCATGGTCGGTCGGCACGACGACCTACGTGCAGGCGTGGTTCCGCGACCCGCCGGCGTGCAAGACGACGCATCTCTCGAACGGCGTCGAGCTGACCTACCAACCTTGATCCCAGGTTCCACCGCTCGTCGCTCGCACTGCGAGCGGTCGAGGGAGATCCGACGCTCTCGCACGAAAGGCGTTTGGGATGCGGGGGGCTCGTTCTGGACCCCGTGAGCGTTCGTCGATGTCAGGTCGCGTCACGAAGTGGAGTTCGGCAAAGCGGTTCCACGAGCGAGCCACCACACACGGACGCGTTCGTTCCCGGCGATGGGGCCAAACGAGCTCCATCGCCGGTCCGAGCGGTCATCACCCCTTCGGCAGCCAGCCCGCGACGTCGCGCAGGAGGACGATGGCGACGGCCATCAGGCTCTCGCCGGCGATGAGGCCCGACGCGACGGGGACGACGAGCTTGTTGGCGAGGGTCTTCCAGGTGCGGCGAATGATCTCGGCGAGCAGGCCGCCGAGGAACATGGCGAAGCCGTTGCTGGCGGGGATCACCATGGCGATCCCCAAGCCCGACGGGGACGGGATGAACGGGCGCAGGGGCTTGGGGGCGAGCTTCTCGAGCAGCGCGAGGGCGACGCCGAGGAGGGCGCCGATCAGGATGCCGAGCTTGGCCTCGGAGCCGAGGACGCCGAAGCCGTTGACGAAGATCTCCGAGACGCCGGCCCAGACGAGGCAGCTGGGTGCAGGCCAGTCCTCGCCGCCGAGCTTGGAGGGGTCGGGGATCAGCAGATTGAACGCGGGCACGATCAGGAGCGAGCCGGCGACGACGCCGAAGAGCTGGGCGCAGAACTGCGCGCGCGGGTTGCCGCCGAGCAGCCAGCCGGTCTTGAGCGTGGTGAGCAGGTCGGCGGCGTGCAGGCCGATGCCGCCGGTGACGTTGGCGCTCATGATGTTGCCGGCGAGGTTGCCGGGCGTGAGCGCGCCGAAGATGCCCTGCGTGACGGGGCCGAGCGCCTTGGTCGGCGTGACGTCGGTGTCGCCGGTGACCCGCGCGGCGATGAAGCCCATCACGACCGCGAGCGGCACGGCGATCACGCCCGCCCACCACGGGATCTGGAACAGGTACACCATCAGCACGACGACGATCGGCGCGAGCACGACGAAGCCGGCCGGGAACCACCACGACGGGCACTCGACCTCGTCGATCGGATCGCTCGGCCCCTTGTTACGGCCGAAGATGCGCGCCATGCCGCTGAACGAGCGCGCGACGCTCTTCCAGTCGAACAGGAACGACGCGAGGCCCGAGGCGACGAGCATCGACGCACCCGGCCACACGGTCCACTCGACGATCTTCTTGTAGGTGATCTCCTTGATGACGCCGTCGGCGACGAGAGCGGGCGCCAGCACACCGTAGGTGAGCACGCTGCCCATGAGCAGCGACCAAGCGGTGCGGAAGCTCATCAGCGCGCCGGCACCGACGAGCACGACCTCGGTCTTGAGCTCGATCGTCCACTTGGCGGCGTCCTGACCGGCGATCTTGAAGCCCAGCGGAATCTTGGCTGGCACGTTGATCGGCATCCACGTCGCCTTGACGTCGCGCACCCACGCGAGCACGGCCGCGACAGCCGCCGCGATGCCCAGCGCACGCGCCTTCTGCGAGCCTTCGCCACTCGTCGCACCCTCGCCCGCCGTCGCGTGCAGCGTCTCGAGCGTCTCCGCCGTCGCCGTGCCGGTCGGGAACGCGAGTTGCTCCTTGTTGATCAGCTGGCGCTTGATCGGAATCGCCGCAAAAACGCCGAGCGCCGCGATCACCGCGAACCACAGGATCATCGGCAGCGTGTCGGGCCGCTTCAGGCCCTCGTGCGTCACGATCATCATCAGCAGGGCGCCGTAGGCCGCCATGTTGCCGCCGCCGGTCATGTAACCCGCACCCGACGCGACGGTCGTGAGCGCGTTGTTCTCGAGCGCCGAGAGCGGCCGCTCCGTGATGCGCAGGAGGCTCGCCAGCCGGAACACCGAAAACGCGAGGATTCCCGCCGTGATCGTGACGCCCATCGACCAGCCCGTCTTGAAGAAGACGTACAGGTTCGAGAGGCACATCACGCCGCCGATCAACATGCCGACGCCGACCGCGCGCACGGTGAGCTGCGGCTCGCCGCGCTTGTACGTGCGTTCGAGCCACTCGCGCTCGGGATCGGCGCTCGCCGCCTTCGGTTCGCTCGGTTCTGCCTGCAAGGTCGGTCTCCGTGTCGTTGCCGTGGGTCGCCCGCGCTGCCGCGGCGCGGCGCGAGGTTACGGGAGCCCTCGCCAACCTGCCATCCGTGGTAGCTTCTCCACAGGCACTTCCCGCCCTCCGATTCGGATCAGGAGCTTCCCGATGTCGACTCGACGCCTCTCCTTGCTTGGCATCGCGCTGCTCGCTCTCGCCACCCCCGCGCTCGCCGGCACACGCTACGTCGACTTCAACGCGACGGGCGCCGGCACCGGCACGAGCTGGACCGACGCCTACTACGGCGCCGGCGGCCTGCGGATCGCGCTCTCCGTCGCTCTCCCCGGCGACGAGATCTGGGTCGCCGACGGCACGTACAAGCCGATCGCGAACGGCAACCGCAACGCCTCCTTCCTGATGAAGAACGGTGTCACGGTCTACGGCGGCTTCGCCGGCGGCGAGACGAGCCTCGCGCAACGCGACTTCGTCGCCAACCCGGCGATCCTCTCGGGCGACCTCGGCGGCAACGACGGCGCCGGAGTGTTCACGGACAACACGTTCCACCTGTTCGTCGCCGGGAGCACCGTCGATTCGACCGCCGTCTTCGACGGCTTCACGGTGCGCGGCGGCTACGCGAACTCCCACACGCTGGACGTCGGCGGCGGGCTGCATTGTTTCGCCGGCGGGAGCCCGACGCTGCGCAACTGCACCTTCGTCGCCAACCGCGCCATCTACACCGGCGGAGCGGCCCACATCGACGCTTCGAGCCCGACCTTCATCGGCTGCACGTTCAAGGACAACGCCGCCGACATCCCCGGGGCCATGTTCGCCAGCACCTACGGTGGCGCCGTCCTGCTGCAGAACAGCTCCCACGTCACGTTCGATCGTTGCGTGTTCGAGAACAACTCCGCCATCTCTGGCGGAGGCATCGTCGCCGATGGTTCGCTGAGCTCGCTGCACTGCTCCAACTCGCTGTTCCTCGGGAACCGGTCGACCGGCACCGGCCCTGGTGCGATCTCCAGCTCGGCCGCCATCACCCAGATCCGCAACTGCACCGTGATCGGCAGCATCTCGTCGGGGTCGATCTTCGGCGCCATCCACGCCCCCGGCGTCCCGACGATCTCCAACTGCATCGTCCTGCAGAACTCGGGCTCGATCCCCGCACAGATCACGCCCTCCGGACTGGCCGTGACCCACTCGCTCGTCGTGCCGGCCTACGCCGGCATCGGCGCGGGCAACATCTCGACCCCGCCGACGTTCGCAGCGTGCGGGCCGTACCCCTACCGCCTCGCCGCGGGTTCGGCTGGCATCGACGCGGGCTCGAACGCCGGCGCTGCGCCGGGCCTCACGCTCGATCTCGGCGGCTCGCCGCGCTTCGTCGACGTGCCGTCGGTCGCCAACACGGGCGTCGGCTCGGGCGCGATCGTCGACATGGGCTGCTACGAGGCCGACATCGATTGCAACTCGAACGGCATCCCCGATGCGTGTGACTTGGCTAGCGGAGCTTCGCTCGACCTCAACGCCAACGGCGTTCCCGACGAGTGTGAGTGCCAGAGCGGCCCGCCGCCGTCGGTCTACTGCACGGCCAAGCGCAACTCGCTCTTCTGCATTCCCGCGATCGGCTTCACCGGTTCCCCGAGCGCGACGAACTTCGGGCCGTTCGTGATCCACGCCACGAACGTGCTCAACCAGAAGTCGGGCCTGCTCTTCTACGGCTACACGCAGCAGGCGACGCCGTTCCTCGGCGGCACGCTGTGCATCGGGTCGCCCGTGCGCCGCACGCCGACGCAGCTCTCCGGCGGCACGGCCACTGGCGCGAACTGCACCGGCACCTATTCGTTCGACTTCAACGCGTTCATCGCGAGCGGCGTCGACCCGCTGCTCCAGAACTTCGGACAGGCCGTGTTCGCCCAGTGGTGGTCCCGCGATCCGCAGGACCCGTTCCTGACGGGCCTCACGAACGCGCTGCAGTTCACGATCTGCCAGTAAGCCCCGCGTCGACCGAACGCGGGGCGACCGGCGTGCGGGTGGCAACGGCCCGCGCCCCCGCGGGAACGTGATGTCCGTGGTACCTTCTTCGCTCGAAATTTCCGGCCCTCCCTAACCCAAGTCCTGCACCACGTGATGTCCGCCATCCGCCTCGCCGCCCTCCTCGCCCTCGCCGCTCCCGCATTCGCCGGCACCCGCTACGTCGATTTCGCCGCCACGGGCGCCAACAACGGCTCGAGCTGGGCGGACGCCTACTCCGGCGCTGGTGGCCTGACCGCCGCGCTCGCCGCCTCGGTCTCCGGCGACGAGATCTGGGTCGCCGACGGAACCTACACGCCGAGCACGAGCGGGGTCCGCAGCGTGTCGTTCACGTTCAAGAACGGCGTGACGGTCTACGGCGGCTTCGCCGGCGGCGAGACGAGCGTCGCCCAGCGCAACTTCGTCGCCAACGTGACGATCCTCTCGGGCGACCTCGCCGGCAACGACGGCGCGAACGTGTTCACCGACAACTCGTTCCACGTGCTCAACGGCGCGGGCTCGAACTCGACGGCGGTGTACGACGGCTTCACCGTGCGCGGCGGCAACGCGAACTCCGCCTCCAACGACGACCGCGGCGGCGGCATCCTGTGCCTGTCGGGTGCGAGCCCCACGCTGCGCAACTGCATCTTCACGGCCAACCGCTGCACGTTCGGCGGCGGCGCGGGGTACATCAACGGCGCGAGCCCGACGTTCCTCTCCTGCACGTTCGACGCCAACCTCGGCGGCAGCTTCGGCGGCGCCTTCGACATGGCGAACGGCGTCGGTGCGACCTTCGACCGCTGTGTCTTCAAGAACAACTCGGCGGCGCGCGCGGGCGGCATCGAGATCTTCGGCTCGAGCCCGGTCAAGGTGTCGAACTCGCTCTTCTTCGCGAACACGTCGACCGGTTCGGGCGGCGGCGGCGCGATCTACATCTCGGGCTCGAACCCGCAGATCCGCAACTGCACGGTCATCGGCAACAGCGCCACCGCCAACGCGGGCGGCGGCATCCTGTCGAGCGGCGCGAGCCCGAGCATCATCAACTGCATCGTGCAGCAGAACACCGGCACCGGCGGCATGAACGCCGCGGCGCAGGTGACTCCGACGGGACTGGCGGTCAGCTACTCGCTCGTGGTGCCGGCCTACACGGGCACCGGCAACCTCTCGACGCCGCCGACCTTCGATACATGCGGCCCGTACCCCTATCGCCTTGCCGCCGGTTCGTCGGGCATCGACGCGGGCCAGAACTCCGGCGTGCCCGCCGCGTTCACGCTCGACCTCGGCGGCTCGCCGCGCTTCGTCGACGTGCCCTCGGTCGCCAACACCGGCGTCGGCACCGGCGCGCTGGTCGACATGGGCTGCTACGAGGCCGACGTCGACTGCAACGCCAACGGCATCCCCGATGCGTGCGACCTCGCGAGCGGGACTTCGCTCGACGTCAACGCCAACGGCATCCCCGACGAGTGCGAGTGCCAGGGCGGCACGCCGCCGTCGGCTTACTGCTCGGCCAAGCTCAACTCGCAGTTCTGCACGCCCGCGATCGGGTTCTCTGGCTACGCGAGCGCGTCGAACTTCGGGCCGTTCCTGATCACCGCCTCGAACGTGCTCAACCAGAAGTCGGGCCTGCTCTTCTACGGTTACTCGCAGCAGGCGGCGCCGTTCCTCGGCGGCACGCTGTGCGTGGGCTCGCCCGTGCGCCGCACGCCGACGCAGGTTTCCGGCGGCAGCGCGACGGGCTCCAACTGCACCGGCACGTACTCGTTCGACTTCAACGCCTACATCGCGACGGGTACGGACCCGCTGCTCTCGAACGTCGGCCAGCCGGTGTTCGCGCAGTGGTGGAGCCGCGACCCGCAGGACCCGTTCACCACGGGCCTGACGAACGCGGTGCAATTCGGCATTTGCCAGTAGCGCCAAACCTCGAAGAGAACCCCATGAAGCCTGCGAAGCCCGCTCCCCGTCCCGACGACCGTCGCACACCTCAACCCGAACCGGCCAAGGCTCCGGCGGAGAAGGAGCGCGCCGCGGCGAAGGACGAGGAAGCGGCTCGCAAGCCCGTGCTGCGCATCACGACGCTGCACCACGACCGCGAGCAGGCCGGCGGTCACCCGCGGATGGGTTGATCGGCGTCGCTCGCGAGCCCGACGGGCGTCGAGAGCAGCAGCGAGTGGTCGGGCGCGTAGAGCAGGCGCACTTCCGTCCAGCGGTGGCAGGCGTCGTACGTGGCGCGGTCGACGTCGACCCGCTGGCGCTCGCCGTCGCACGCGAGCGGGCGGCAGGAGCCGTCGAAACGTGCGGACCAGCGGCGGCGCAGGCGCACGAC
>JABWBL010000088.1 GCA_013360535.1 Planctomycetaceae bacterium | reverse complement strand
GCACGACCTTGCGCGGCACGCCGACGAGCACGCCCGCGAACAGCGTCGCGAGCGCCACGTACGGCACCGCCGGCTTCACGCGTTGCCACAGGCTCGTCACTTGGCCACCTGCTTCGCCGCGGGCTTCGCTTCGGGCTTCGGCTCAGGCTTCGCCGCGCGCTTCTCGCCGAACAGCGGCTGGCCCTGCATGTACGCCGGCGCCGGGACGCCGAAGACATCGAGCACCGTCGGCGCCATGTCCATCAGGCGCGGCGTGCTCGTGTTGATCTTGCGGTTCGACCAGAACACGCCCGGCACGAGCCGCGGGTCGACGCAGTGGTCGCCCGACCAGCTCTTGGTGTTGTCCGTGAAGACTTCCTTCGGCACCGCACCCGTCGCGCAGTCCCACGAGTGACGGAAGCCGCGCTCGTAGCCGATCAGCAGCTCGGGCGCCATGTCCGCGTACGGTCCCTTGTGGACCTCGTGCGTGATGAAGGCCTCCTTGATGACACGCTCGCCCGTCTGCGGGTCGACCAGCGCCTCGAGCTTCTGCTTCAGCTCGCGGCACAGCGCGTCCATCTCCGGCCCCTTCGCCACGATGCCGTGCGCCTCGCGCCCCTTGCGGTTGATGAACACGCCCGTGAGGCCGAGCGTGAAGGCTTTCGTGCGCGTCCAGTCGACGTTCGCGAACCAGTCCGGCGAAGTCTCGCTGCCCTGCTTGAGGAACAGGTAGCCCTGCTCCTTCAGCCACGTGTTCAGGTTGACGCCGCGGCGGAAGTTGCAGAAGCCGTGGTCGCTGATGACCATCAGGCAGGTCTGCGGATCGTCCCCGAGCTTGACGAGCAGCTCTCCGACGAGCTTGTCCATCTCCGCGTAGGTGTCGGGGATCGTGTCCTTGTACTTCGCGAGCTCCTCCGCCGAGCGCCCGCGGTTCGCCGGGTGCGTCGGGTCGAGGAAGCGATAGAACATGTGGCTGATGCGGTCGGACGTGTCGAACACGACCGTGACGAAGCCCTTCTTCGTCTTGTCGAGCACGTTCCACAGCTGCTTCTTGCGCTCGTCGCAGATCAGCCACGCCTGCTTGAGGAACGCCTCCTCGTCGATCACGCGCTCATTGAGCGCCCACGTGTCCTCCGCGAGGCCGAGCGTCGCATAGGGCCCGAGCATCTTCGCGAGGTAGATCGAGTAGACGAACGGGTGGCTGATCGGCATCACCGGCTCGTCCGGGTTGATGTTGATCGGCGTGACGTACAGCTCGAAATGCTCGTCCCAGGTCTGGATGTACAGGCGCGTGATGCCCGTCATCCCTTCGAACGGCACGACCATCCACGGCGTGTACTCGCGCGGGCCGACCTCGACCGTCTCGTTGCCGATCGTGATGCGCGCGCGCTTCTTGGTGTCGTCGAGCTCGACCTTGAACGCGCACTTCATCGGCCCGTCCTTGCCGGCCGGGCCCGTGAGCTTCGACTCGATCACGTTGCCCGCGCGGCGGATCTGGTACTGCTGGCCACCGATGTGCGCACCCGCCGGCCGCGGCTTGGTCGAGTAGAACGAGAACGAGCCCTGCGTGCCCTGCAGGTCCGGCACGCACATGCCCGACAGCAGCGTGCCGTTCTTGAACGGCTGCGGCGGGAACGTGATCGGCACGCGGATGATCGACGACCACACGCGCGCGTCGCCGAGCAGCTTCCAGAACGGCTGGCTCTTCTGCAGCAGCCGCTGCACGCCCTTCGTCCCCATCGGGATCTTGGCGAAGCCGAGGTTGAGCGTCTTCGGCAGAGTCATCGTCTCCGCGCTCGACAACATCGGCATGTAGTTGCACGGGTCGCGCGTCAGGAAGTCGTAGATGTTGTGCCGCGAGGCATCGACGCCCGTCGCGTAGGTCGACCACGCCACCGGCGAGATCGACGGGCAGGCGGTCTCGAGCGGGAAGAAGCAGCCCGACTCGCTGAGCTTCTTCAGCACCGGCATCCGCCCCTCGGCCATGTACTTCTGCGCCAGGCCCGGATCCATGCCGTCGAAGCCGATCACGACCACGCGCTTGAACTTCTGCGGCCCGTGCTTGCCCGGCGTCATCAGCCGCACCACCGCCTTCAGCGGCCACAGCAGCACGATGCCGATCGCCAGCAGGAACGTGCCCGCGAGCACCATCACCGACCCCGCCGCCGCAATGCCTGCGCCGGGACCGATGTAGGCGAGCGGCAGGGCTTGGGCGGCACCAGCAAGGCCGAGGAAGGCGGCCACGCCAGCAAAAGGCCGCACTGCGGCTCGCATCATGCGTGAAATTTCGGTCTTCAAACTGGGGACCCCCACCGGCGCCAAAGACGCCCCGGGTTCGGGTCTATCGTCCACGCCCCCACGGGGCTGGAGCCACCCAGACGTACGACAGCTGCGTTGGTGTTCCACGGGTCCCAAGGGGCCGGACAATTCTACCCGCATCCCCCCGCTTCCCCCACCCTCCACCACTGCCCAGCCTGCTACGCCTCACCTCAACGCAGCGAGGCCGGCGACCGCGAACGGTGGCCGGCCTCGGGAGCGGACGTGCTCGAAAATCAGGGCACGTAGGTCATCTCGAGAGCATTGGAGAGGCTCGTGGACTTGCAGGCCGGCGGATCCCTGAACCAGCCCTGCACGAAGACCTTGTTGCCGACGCTGAAGGGCGAGCCGAGCGAGCCGGGGTTGGCGGCCTGGAAGGCGTTCCAGTCGAGCGAGAGCGTGCCGTCGCAGGCGCCGGTCGTGCCGCCGGTGGCCTGGGCGCCGGAGCGGAAGGTCGGGGACTTCACACACAGGAAGCTCGTGCCGCCGGACACGCACCACGGCTGCGGCAGGGCGCTCAGGCCGTAGAAGACGATGCCGGTCTTCTGGCCCTCGACGCCGGTGATGTCGATCAGGCACGACGAGGCGGCGGCGACGCTCGGGTTGGCGTTGGCGCCGATCGAGGCCGTGCAGCCGTTGGTCGTGGTGCCCGCGGTGCAGTACGCGACGGGCGGCGCGACGCCGTCGAAGGCGAAGTTGTCGAGGCCGACGCCGGCCGTCGTGTTGATCTTGACCGTGATGCGGTCGAACGGGCCCGGGCCGGTCCAGTAGTCGGGAAGGCCGGGGAAGCCACCCGTGTAGGTGAACGTGCCGACGCCGAGCGACGTCACGCCGTTGAAGAGCTCGATCGAATAGCTGTGGTTGGTCTGGTCGGGGAACGAACAGCTGAAGGTCGTCGCCGGAGCCGCGAGCTGGATCTCCCAGCCCGAGCCGGCGCCCACGTTGTCGAGCGCCTGCGGCGCAACCGCAACGCTCATCACGCCACCCTGCGAGACGAGGCACGCACCGGTGACGTTCGACGCCGGAGTCAGCGTGTCGGTCCCGACCGTGAACGTCCCGAACTGCGTGATCGACACGATGCCGGCGGCAGTGAAGGCCGGTGAATTCGACGCGATCGGGCCGGTAGCCACGGCCGGGTTGTCGAAGTCGAGCTTGACCGGCACACCCGGCGGGGGGCCGCCGGTGAAACGGTTGACCTGAGCGGACGCGAGCGACGCACCGAGGGCGATCGCGCCAAGGGCGAGAGCAAGACGCATGGGGAGTTTCTCCTGAAGTGCCTGAAGTTCCGGCGCGATCGGTTCACGGGCCGACCCGCCGTCAGGTTCAAGGCTAGTGCGTGGGCTCGAAACGTGGCGCGTTTTCTTGCGCTCCTCCAAAACCCGCGCGCCCTCAACTCACCGAGGCCGACCCCCGCGAACGGTGGCCGGCCTCGTGACTTCGCGCCTGCCTTCAGACGCAGCTGGAAGCGGCGAAGGACGCGGCGGTCAGGGCAGGAAGTACATCTCGATCGCGTTCGACAGGTTCGTCGACTTGCCGGCCGGCGGGTCGCGGAACCACGCCTGCAACTGCAGCTTTTCGCCAGCCTGGAACGGGTTGCCGAGCGCGTTGGGATGCGAGGACAGGTAGGCGTTCCAGTCGAGGGACAGCGCGCCGTCGCAGGCGTCGACCGTGCCCGAAGCCGTCTGCGTGCCCGTGCGCTGGGTCGGCGACTTCACGCACAGGAAGCTCGACGCGTTCCAGGCCGAGTTGTGGCGCCCGGTCAGCGAGTAGAAGATCAGGCCGGATTTCTGGCCTTCGACGTTGGCCACCGAGATCTGGCACGCGTTCGCGGCCGAGGCGCTCGGCTGCGCGGAAGCCGAGATCGTCGCGACGCAGCCGTTCGTCGTCGTGCCCGCAGTGCAGTACGAGACGATCGGAGTGGTGCAGTTGTAGCGGAGGGTGCCGCTGAAGACGCGCCACCCGATCAGGTTCCCGCTCCAAGGCACGTCCTGAGCAGCACCGAGATGCATGGCGAGGTCGTTGTTGTAGTAGACCTGCCAATTGGAGCCCGTGCGGCTCACGTGGGACGCACCGTGGAGCACCAGCGAAATGCCCCACCAGCCCGGCGGGATCCAGGCGTCCGCAAGCTCGATCGTCGTGGGCTGGTTGGGCCCGGCGGTGAAGCCGCCTCCGCTGGAGAGCAGATTCCACACGCCTGGATTGGCGTGGTCGTTGAGGAACGTGTTGGGCTTGATGTGAACATCCAAGGTGACCCAACGACCCGTCGCTCCGCCCGCGTTGATGCCCATCTGCGACAGCAGGATTCCGGCCGGATTGGTGACCTCGAGCTCGAAGAAGAGCTGGCCGCCGACGGCTCCCGTGTTGTTGCCGGAGAGGACCGTCGTCAGGCCGGAACCATTGCAGGGCGTGGCCGGCGGCTGGGGGGGCGGCGGCGGAGTGCCGAAGCAGATTTCCCAGGACGCGAGCGTGCCGATGTCGTTGATCTCCCAGTCGTAGATCGTCAGCGTCCAGTCGCCAGTGGCCGGGGCGACGGCGGAGAGGCTCGTGTTGAAGATGCCGTGGGTGCCGTTGGGCCACGAATTGAAGAGCTGGTCGATCTTGCCGGGAGTGTGCGCAGGGGAGCCGTTGCCGCAGCCCACGAGCTGAAAGGGCGGGTGCTGCGGAGCGACGATGATGAAGTCACCGGCGAAGTTGCAGGCGAATCCGACCTGATTGAAGAGGTTGTAGGACACCTTGTCCGGCGAGGTCAGCACGATCTGCACGTCACCGGTGAACGTGTGGTTGAGACCGTTGAGCTTCACCTCGGTCACGGCCGTGGCACCGGGCGGAATCGACGTCACTTGGAGCACCGAGCTGAACTCCGCCGGAGGCAGGATCGACGGGTAGGTCCCGCCGCCGCCGGTGCCCGAGGTCGGAAAAGCGCCGCCCGCACCACCCGAGGTGCAGCCGAGCGTCTGGGCCGGTGCTGGGCCGGTGAAGGTGAGGAGCACCGCGAGCGTCGCGATGGAAACGAGGGAAGTACGCATGGCGGATTCCAGGCTCCGAAGTTGCAGAGGTCTCAGGGGGGCTCGGACAGCACTGGTGCTCCCGGCCGACGGCGTCAAAGACCGATTCAGCAGCCAACGTTACGGACGTTGGAAAAATGGCCGCGTCTTGCGGCCTCGACACCCCAGATCTCGCAGCCGAACGCGGTCGCCGACCCTCACCTCTGCCCCGACCCGACATGAGACAGCGAGGGCCGGCGACCGCGAACGGTGGCCGGCCCCGAGAGCGAAACGTGGCCTGAGATCAGGGCACGTACGTCATCTCGAGCGCATTGGAGAGGCTCGTCGACTTGCAGGCCGGCGGATCCCTGAACCAGCCCTGCACGTAGACCTTCTGGCCGACGGTGAAGGGCGAGCCGAGCGAGCCGGGGTTGGCGGATTGGTACGCGTTCCAATCGAGGCTGAGCGAGCCGTCGCAGGCGCCCGAGGTGCCGCCGGAGAGCGCGGCGGAGGAGCGCGCGGTCGGGGCCTTCACGCACAGGAAGCTCGAGCCGCCGGAGCTGCACCAGGCCTGCGGCAGCGCGCCGAGGCCGTAGAACACGATGCCCGACTTCTGGCCCTCGACATCGTCGATGGTGATCAGGCACGCGGTCGCGCCGGAGAGGCTCGGGTTCGCGCTGGCCGAGATCTCGGCGTTGCAGCCGTTGGTCGTGGTGCCCGCCGTGCAGTAGCCCGTCGGGGCGCTCGTGCAGGAGCCGTAGATGCGGAACTTCCAGTGGCGGTCGTTGAACTGGAACAGGTTGCCCCACGTCGCGCCGCCGTTGGTCGAGGCGCAATAGGGCTGGCCGAGCGTCGCCATCGGAACGTCGACGGGCGCCTGTCCGCCGCCGACGGCGTTCCACACGAACCAGTAGGTCTGGCCGCCGGTGAGCGAGACGTTGCCCGCGAGCTGGGCGCCGTACCACTGGTTGGTCGAAGTCACGCTCATGCTGCCGCTGGAGAGCGCAGCCAGCGGGCGGTTCGTCGCCGCGTTGTGCGACCACAGCCCGAGCGATTGCGTCGCGTTGGTCTCGCCGGTGAAGACCTCGAGGCCCGTCGCGGTGAAGCTCGCGGGAGCCGTGAACTGGAACGCGAAGTAGACCGCGCTCACCGAGACGCCGTCCGTGAAGTTGGGGCCGTCGTTTTCCGCGTGGCAGGGAGTCTGCGCGAGCGCGGGCGGGGTGACGAGCGAAAGGAACGCGAGAGCGGCAAGGACAAGGCGCATGGCTGGGGACCTCCGTAGGTCGCGCCAGCTTACGCGCTGCGCCCCGATCTGGGGGGAGCGCGATCCCCGCCGATTTCAGGGCAGCGTCGCGCTCGAGAGCGTCGTCGCGCCGTTCATCAGCCACACCGAACGCGCCTGCGTTCCGGAGTGGAACCACAACAGGTCGGTCTTGCCGTCGCCGTCGAAGTCGTCGAGCGCCTCGATGCTCCAGCGCGTGTCCGCGACCGTCGTCGCGAGAGCGCTGCTCACCGCCGTCGCGCCGTTCATGGTCCACACCGCGTTCTTGCCCGACGTCCCGTGGCGCCACACGAGGTCCGGCTTGCCGTCGCCGTTCATGTCGCGCGCGCCGACGAGCTTCCACTGCACGTCGGCGAGCACCGTCAGGTTCGCCGAGCCCGTGCGCGTCGCCCCGTTCATGTACCAGACCGCGTTCTTGCCCTGCGTCAGGTGGCGCCACACGAGGTCGTCGCGGCCATCGGCGTTCATGTCGGCCGCCGCGGCGATCGTCCACCCCGTGTCCGCGAGCAGCGGGATCGTGCCGACCACGGGAGCCGCACCGCCATCGAGCTTCCAGTACGTGTTCGCGCCCGACGTCGCATGCCGGAAGACGACGTCGTCCTTGCCGTCGCCGTCGAGATCCCCCACCACGGCGAAGCGCTGGTTCGCGTCGGCCACGGTGCCGAGGTTGTGCTTGCCCGTCGCCGTCGCGCCATCCATCAGCCACACGCGCACCGAGCCGCTCGACGCATCCCGCCACAGCAGGTCGCGCTTGCCGTCGCCGTCGAAGTCGCCGCTCGAAATCACCGTGAAGCCCGAGCCCGCGAGCGAGTCGAGCGCACTCGACGAGGCGACGCTCGTGCCGTTCAGGAACGACACGCGGTTCGTGCCCGCGCCGGCGTTGCGCCACACGAGGTCCGCCTTGCCGTCGCCGTCGAGGTCGCCGGCGACCTGCACGTCGTCACACAGGTCCTTGCCCGTCGTGAGCGAGACGCGCGTGAGCACCGTCGCGCCCTGCGTGGTCCAGAGGAACTCCTCCTGCGAAGCCGAGTTCGTCCACGCGAAGTCGTCGCCGCGGCCATCGCCATCGAAGTCGCCGAGGCCCGCGAGCGTGAACGTCGAACGCACGCCGAGCACGTAAGAGCTCAAGAGCGTCGCGCCGTTCATCAGCCAGACCGCGATGCGCCCGTCGCTCGCGTGCTGAAACACGAGGTCGTCGTCGCCGTCGCCGTCGAAGTCGCTCGCTCCGATCAGCCGGTAGTTGAGGTCCGCGATGCTGCCCAGCCCAGCCGTAGACGTGGCCGTCGCGCCGTTCATGAACCACACGGCGTTCGCGCCCGTGGACGAGTTGCGCCACACGAGGTCCGCGCGGCCGTCGCCGTTGAGGTCGCCCGCGGCTCCCAGTCGCCACGCGAGGTTCGTCAGCGGCGAGACCGTGGCGACTGTCGGCGCGCTCGCGCCATTCATGCGCCACATCGTGTTGGCGCCCGTCCACGAGTTGCGCCACAGCAGGTCGTCGTCGCCGTCGCCGTCGAAATCGCCGCAGCCCACGACGCTCCACGTCGCGCCGGAGAGCGCTGGCCATGTCACCGGCGTCTGCGTGCCGCCGTCGAGCAGCCAGCCCGTGTTGTCGTTCGCGTTCGCGCGCAGGAGCACGTCGCTGTCGCCGTCGCCGTCGAAGTCTCCGGCCGCGGCGAGCGACTGGCCGGGACTCGTCGTCAGCTGCATCGCCGTGCCCATGCCGGAGCCGGGCGCGCTGTCGGTGCCCGTGATCCACAGGTACACCTGGCCGTCGTCGGGATCGTGGCGCACGAGGTCCGTGAGCGCGTCGCCGCCGAACTCGCCCGCGCGACTCGACGCGAAGGCCGTCGAGACGTAGAAGTCCGACACTTGCTGCCGCACGGCGTTGAGGCTCTTCACCGCGTCCGCGCCCTGGCTCGCGTTGGTCGACACGATGCCGATCGGCATGCCGTTGTGTGTCTGCAGCGGGTTCGAGAAGCGGTACAGCTTGCCCGCCGAGTCGTTGACGCCGAACGAGCTCGCGTAGGCCATGATCGTGACGAACTGCCCCGCGACGCCGTAACCCGCGGAGTACGACCACGTGCCGCCACCCGGCGTCTGCAGGCGCGAGTGCGCGAGGCCGAAGTTGTGGCCGAGCTCGTGCGCGAGCACGTAATCGGCCGTGTTGACCGAGATGTGGCTGTACATCCAGCGCTTGTAGTTCGACAGGTTGCCCTGCGTGCCCGTGCCGCCGACGTACGCGAGCCCCGCGATGCCGTCGTTGACGTAGGGTCGCAGGAGCACCGCCATGTCGGCGCCGTACTGCGTGCGCAGGCTCTCGACCGACGTGAACGGCGCGGCGTTCTGCTGGAACGCGCTCAGCGCGGTGTTCGAGTTCGCCGAGTCGCCGTAGGTGACGCTCGTGCTGTGCGCGAGGCGCAGCGTGATGCCGACCGTGCTGTCGGCGCAGGCCTGGTTCGACACCGCGAGCATGTGCTGGATGCGCGTGCCGATGCCGCCGGGATAGAGCGCGGCGGCGGTGTTCGAGTAGACGACGAGCAGGTCGATGTTGACGTTGCCCGGAGTCTGCGCCGCGGCGGGCAGCGCGAGCGCGAGCGTGAGGAGCGTGCGGGGAATGCGCATGGGGTCACTCGTGGGATGGGTTCAATCCGGCAGCAACGCGCAGCCGTCGTGGTCGCGCTGCATGGCCTCGCGCCCGTCCTTGAACAGCACGCCTTCGTCACCTTGGGCCTCGAGCGCGAACAGGCCCTGCGGCGTGACCAGCGTGGCGAACGTCCACGGCTCGCCCTGCGTGTAGACGACGGGGAACTCGAGCCCGCCTTGCGCGAGATGCCCGGTCCACGTGCGATCGCCGTTGTCGTGCACGAGGAGCTGCTCGACGAGCGCAACCTGCCGCGTGCCGTCCGGCAGCTCGAACACGATGCGCGTGCCGACCTCGACCGCCGACAGGGCCTCGCGCTCGAGGCGCACGCGCTTCTTCTGCGTCACGAAGCCTTCGACCGCGCCCGGCCACGGCGGCGGCTCGCCCTCGAGCGTGCGCCACAGCGCGACTTCGGGCACGGGCAGCTCGACGGGCTCGACCGGTTCCTGATCGTCAACGGCCAC
>JABWBL010000714.1 GCA_013360535.1 Planctomycetaceae bacterium | reverse complement strand
GACGGTGAGCAGCACCCCGTGCGCGACCTCCGCGTTGGCGTAGCGCTGCGCGGGATCGGCGGCGAGGCAGCGCAGGATGAAGTCCTCGAGCGCCTGCGGCACGCCGGGGCGCAGCTGCGACACCGGCTGCGGCCGTGCGTCGAGGATCGCCATGCAGACTTCGGGGAAGGTCTGGCCGGGGAAGGGCAGCGAGCCCGTGACCGCGTGGTAGAGCACGGCGCCGAGCGCGAACACGTCGCTGCGCGCGTCGAGGTCCTCGCCGCGCACCTGCTCCGGGCTCATGTACAGCACGGTGCCGACGAGCATCCCGTGCTGCGTGATCGTCTCCTCGCCGCGTGCGCGTGCGATGCCGAAGTCGAGCAGCTTGACGTTGCCGTCGTGCAGCACCATCACGTTGGCGGGCTTGAGGTCGCGGTGGATCAGGCCGCCGCGGTGCACGAGGCCGAGAGCGCTCGTCACCTGCAGCGCGACGCGCAGGCATTCCTCGGTCGACAGCGGCTGCTCGCGCAGGATGCGGTCGAGCGTGCGCCCCTGCAGGTACTCCATCGCGATGTAGCGCTGGCCCTGCCACTCGCCGTACTCGTAGATCGTGGCGATGTTGGGGTGGACGAGGTTCGACGTGTGGCGCGCCTCGCGCTCGAAGCGCTGGTCGGCCTCGGGGTCGAGCTCGACGTGCGCCCGCAGCACCTTGAGCGCCACCGTGCGGTCGAGCTTGACGTCCTGCGCCCGGTAGACTGCCGACAACGGCCCCTCGCCGAGCCGGTCGGAGACCGGATCGAAGCGAAAGTGCGCGAAGTTGGCTTGAGTCGGGGACTCGGGCATGGGGAATCGGGCTATCGGCTCAGGTCGACCGTCCGGCTCAATCCGCGGACCGGACGGTGGAGATTACGAAACGCCCCCCGCCCGTCCGCAGAGCGAGGCTGCGCTTTTTTTCCGACCCGCGCGGAACGGACCCGCCGACGCGCTCACACGCGCAGGAACAAGCGTGCGCGCCACAGGAGCCAGAGCACGAGCCACTTGAGGCCGAGCCCGCCCCCGGCGACGAGCGCGGGGTGCAGCTTGAGCGCGCCGCGGGCCTCGAGCAGCAGCCGCGCCAGCGCCTCGAAGTCGAGGAACGATTGCAGCACATAGATCGTGATCGCGTTGGCGCCGATGACCTCGAGGAAGCGCACGCCGGCGCCGAACACCGGCCGCTCGCCGAGCCGCAGCACGTCGAGCGCGAGGTGGAAACCCGCGAGCAGCACGAGGCTCCAACCCGCGCACCACAGCACGAACGAGCTCGTCCACAGGTTCTTGTTGAGCGGGAAGACGAGCGCCCACAGCGCTCCGGCCGCGAGGCAGGCGAACGCCGCACCGGCGAGGCCCGTGACCTTGCGGCGTCCGAGGGCTTGAGCATCCCTTTCCACTGCGCCGATGCAGCCCAGCTCGAAATCGATTGCACATTCGACGCCGGTTTCAGTTTCTTCGACAGCCTGAACAACATCGTCGAGATCGGTCAATTCCGAGCGGCTCTCGCAAACGTGAGAAGGCATCTCAATCCTGGAGGTCACTTCTTGTTCGATCTGAACACTGCTTTCGCGTTTGAGCAGGGGATGTTCGATCAGGAGGAGTCCGATCCGGACGAG
>JABWBL010000087.1 GCA_013360535.1 Planctomycetaceae bacterium | reverse complement strand
CAACGCGCTCGCGCTCGGCGGCGATGAACGCACGGCGACGTATTTCGGCGTTCCGGTTCGAGCGACGCGCGTGCGGATCCATGCGCTCGGTGGCGCGTTCGCCGCTCTCGCCGGCGTCGCCTACACGCTGTACTCGGGCAAGGGCGACTCGACGGCCTGTGTCGGGCTCGAGCTCGACGCGATCGCCGCCGCGGTGATCGGCGGCACGGCCCTGCGCGGCGGCGAAGTGGCGGTGTTCGGCACCGTCCTGGGTGCGCTGCTGCTCGGGCTGTTGCAGACCTTGCTCGTGTTCGAAGGCGTGCCGGGAGCCGGCTGGACGCGGCTCGTGCTCGGGCTGCTCTTGCTCGCATTCGTCGCGCTGCGCAGGATGCTCGCGGGACGCACGGAAGCGTGAGCATGGGAACCTTGCACTACGGCACGTCGAGCTGGTCCGAGAAGGCCTGGGACGGCGTGTTCTATCCCGCTGGCCTCCCGGCCTCGGCGCAGCTGCCGCACTACGCGACGCAGTTCCGCACGGTCGAGGCGGACGTCACGTACTACCGCGTGCCGGATCGCCGCCTCGTTTCAGGCTGGGCCGAGCGCACGCCCGAGGGCTTCACGATCTCGGCCAAGTTCCCGCGTTCGATCGTGCACGGAGGGGAGAGCGCGACGCCGGATCCGGCGCGTGTACTGGTGCGCGAGCACGTCGCCGCGGATCTCGAGCGTTTCCTCGACGCGATGGCGTTGCTCGGCCCCAAGTGCGGTCCGCTCGTGATGCAGTTTCCGTACTTCAACAGGAGCGTGTTCAAGAGTGCCGCGGAGTTCCGCGAGCGCCTCGCCGCTTTCCTCGACAGCCTCCCGGCGGGGTTTCGCTACGGCGTCGAGCTGCGCAACAATACATGGATCGACGACGAGCTGCTCGGGCTCCTGCGCGCGCGCAATTGCGCGCTCGTGCTCGTGGACCTCGTCTACATGCCGCATCCCGCCGAGCTCGCGGAGCGCTTCGACCTCGTCACCGCCGACTTCAGCTACGCGCGCCTGATCGGCGACCGCAAGAAGATCGACTCGCTCACCGACACGCTCGACCACGTCGTGCTCGACCAGTCCGAGCGCCTCGAGGCCTGGGCCGGGCTCGCCCGCGAGCTGCTCCAGCGCGTCGGCGACGTCTACGTCTACGCCAACAACCACTACGCGGGTTTTGCGCCCGACACGATCCGCGATCTGGTCGCCCGGATCGAGGCGGGGAGTGCGGGGTAGCGGCGGCGGCAGGGGATTTCTCGCACGCGCCGCCAAACCGGACTATCCTTCTCGCGGCCCGCACACCCCGCGGGCGACATTCCCATGGGACTCTTCGATTTCCTGAAGAAGAAGCAGCAGGACGCTCCGCCCGCCGGCCCGGACCCCGAGCTCGAGGCGCTCGTGCGCAAGCTCAAGGACCCCGACGCCAAGGTGCGGCTCGACACGTGCCACAAGCTCGGCGCCATGAAGGCGCGGGCCGCGAGCGCGCGTCCGGCGCTGGAAGAGCTGATCGTCGATCCCGACGGGGACGTGTGCCTCGCGGCGGCGGAGGCGATGAGCGTCATCCTGCGCGCGATGGACCAGCGCCAGCGCTGACCCAGCCGGTCGGCGATGTTCTGGCGCAAGCCGAAGACCGGACCCGCGCCGGAGGCCGAGCGTCGCGCGGATCCGCTGCGGCTCGTGCTCGCCTACCACGAAGCGACGAAGCACGACTTTCACCGTTTTGCGGCTGGCCCGCCGGAGCTCGACTGGGACACGCAGCCCGATCCGTTCCGCACGTTCGTGGGCGCGCCGCGGGTGCGCCTCGCGCGTGTGGAGCCGACCGAAGGCGAGCGGCCGCATTACGAGGAGAGCTTCTGTGAAGGCGCGGTCGAGGCGCGTGAGCTCGACGTGCGCTCGCTGGCGCAGCTCCTGTTCGACTCGCTCGCGCTCTCGGGCGCCAAGAAGTACGGCGAGGCGCGCTGGACGCTGCGCGTGAACCCCTCGAGCGGCAACCTGCATCCGACCGAGGCCTACGTGATCGCCGCGCCGCTCGTGGGCGCGAGCGAGAGTGCGTTCGTGGCGCACTACGAGCCGCGCGAGCACGCGCTCGAGTTGCGCGCGCAGCTTTCGGCCGAAATCTGGCGGGATTTCGAGGCCTCGCTCGGGGCCGGCACGTTCCTCGTTGCGCTGACGTCGATCCACTGGCGCGAGGCGTGGAAGTACGGCGAGCGCGCGTTCCGCTACAGCCAGCTCGACTGTGGGCACGCCATCGCTGCGCTCGCGGTCGCGGCGGCTGCGCTCGGCTGGAGCGCGCACGTGCTCGACGAGGCGTCGCATGCCGAGCTCGCGCGGTTGTGCGGCACCGATCGGCAAGCGGGGCCGGAGGCGGAAGTTCCGGAGACGCTCGTCGCGATCCGCACCCGAGCCGGCGCGACGCGCCCCGCGGTTCCCGGTGCGAGCGTGTTCGAGCGCTTGCGAGAGCTCGAGCACGTCGGGCGCCCGAACGACCTGAGCTCGGGGCACATGGACTGGCAAGCGATCGAGGTCGTCGAAGAGGCGACACGCGCCGCTCGAACGGAGCTTGCGCGAGAACAAGTGGCGCTGTGGGGCGCGTGGAAGGCCGGCGACGAGCCAATTTCCCTGCGGAGAATCGTGCGCCAACGCCGCAGCGCCGTCGCGTTCGACGCTCGCAGCGCGATCGCGCGCGACGCGTTCGAGCAGCTGTTGCGCAGGCTGTTGCCGCGCGAGCGAGACCGCGTGCACCCGGTGTTGCCGTGGGCGCCGCGAGTGGACGTGCTCGTATTTGTACACCGTGTCGAAGGGCTCGATCCGGGGTTGTACCTGCTGTTGCGCGACGCGGAGCGCGAGGCGCGCTGGCGCGAGCGGTCGCGGGTCGTCGCGGGCGCGGAGCGCGTCGTGATGGAGGGACCGGAGGCCCAAGGGCTCGTCCTGCTGCGGCTCGAGCGCGGCGACGCCCGTTCGCTCGCGCGCTCGGTGTCGTGCCAGCAGGACATCGCGGCGGACGGTTGCGCCGCTTTTGCGTTCGTCGCGGAGTTCGAGGCTTCGCTCGCGACGTGGGGGCCACGCGCGTACCGGCGCCTGCACTGGGAATGCGGTTTCCTGGGCCAGCTCGTGTACCTCGAGGCGGAGGCGCTCGGCCTGCGGGGCACGGGAATCGGCTGCTTCTTCGACGATGCCGTGCACCGGCGACTGGGGCTCGTCGAACGCTCGTTCCAGAGCCTCTACCACTTCACGTTCGGCGCCCCGGTCGAGGATGCGCGCATCGAGAGCGCCCCGGCCTACGGCGACGAGAGCGCTTGAAGCGGCGCGCGCTCGCCTTAGGTACGCTGCCCGGCCACCGCTCAGGAATGCAAAGCCCATGAAGCCCGTCGAACGCTCCACGCTGCTCGATTACGTCACCTACGAGGAGAACCGCGAGGCGCTCCGCGCGCGCGTGCTCGCGCACAAGGCGCCGCGGCGTGTGCACGTCGGCGAGTGGCTCACGTTCCTGTTCGAGACGACCGAGACCGCGCGCTATCAGGTGCAGGAAATGATGCGCATCGAGCGCATCGTGAAGGAAGCCGACATCCAGCACGAGCTCGAGACCTACAACGAGCTGCTCGGCGGCCCCGGTGAGCTCGGTTGCACGCTGTTGATCGAGATCGATGATCCGGCGGTGCGTGCGGTGAAGCTCAAGGCCTGGCTCGACCTGCCGCAGCATGTGTACGCGCGTCTGGCGGACGGCTCGAAGGTCTACGCGAAGTTCGACGAGCGCCAGATCGGCGAGGACCGGCTTTCGAGCGTGCACTACATCAAGTTCCCGGTCGCTGGCCGCGTGCCGGTGGCGATCGGGGCCGACCACGCGGACTTGAACGTCGAGACGGCGCTGAAGCCCGAGCAGGCGGCGGCGCTGCGCGACGATCTCGCGGGCTAGCGTTTTCGCGCCCGCCGGCTCAAGCGTCGCACTGTCCTAGGACGATAGGACGGCCCACGACCATGGGCCAAAGCCTCACGATCCGCGTCGATCCCAAGGGGGATCGGCCGCCGAGCGAGCAGATCGCCGCGCAGGTGCGCTTCGCGATCGCCGCGGGCGTGATCGAGCCGGGCGCGCGGCTGCCGTCGGTGCGGCAGCTCGCGGTGGAGGCGCTCGTCAACCCCAACACGGTGGGGAAGGTGTGGCGCGACCTCGAGCGTGAGGGAGTGCTCGAATCGCGGCCGGGAGACGGCGTTTTCGTCGCTGTGGCGGCGCCGGAGCTGTGCAAGGACGCGCGCGATCGGGAGCTCACGGCGCGACTGGGCGCGTGGGTGAACGATGCGCGTTCGGCGGGGCTGGAGGAGGGGGAGCTGCGGGAGTTGTTTGAACGCGCGCTGGCGCCCAGGCGCCTTCGCCGAGTCGGAGAAAGATCATGAAGCACGAAACCAGCGTGATTTCCGCGAGAAATCTGGGCGTGAAGTTCGGGCGCAAGCACGTGCTCGACGGGCTCGACCTCGACCTGCCGCAGGGCAGCGTCACGGCGCTCGTCGGCGGCAACGGCGCGGGCAAGTCGACCTTGTTGCGCGTGCTGGTCGGTGCGCTCGTGCCGGATCGTGGCAGCGCGCGTGTGCTCGGACTCGATCCGACGCGGGAGGGCGAGCGAGTGCGCGAGCGGGTTGGGTACGTGGCGGATCGGCTCGAGATCCAGCCGCGCACGCGAGGGCGCGAATGGCTCGAGTTCGTCGGGAGTTTCCGGCGCACTTGGGATCCCGCAGAGGCGCAGCGGCTCGCGGAGCTGCTGCAGCTCGAGCTCGACACGCGCTTCGGCGAGATGTCGAAGGGCACGCGCGCCAAGCTCGCGCTCGTCGCGGCGCTCGCGCACCGGCCGGAGCTGCTCGTGCTCGATGAACCCTTCTCCGGCCTCGATGTCGAAACGCGCCTCGCGGTGACGCAGGGAATTCTCGGGCACCTGCGCGACGACGGGCGCAGCGTGCTGCTCGTCAGCCATTCGACGAACGACGTCGAGCGCGTCGCGGATCGGGTGCTGGTGCTCGAACAGGGACGAATCGTGCGTGGGGGCGAGCTGGAGAGCTTCGCCGCGTCCGCGAGCGGTGGACTCGATCTCGAGAGTGCGCTCTTGCGCGGAAAACTCGAAGAGGTGATGTCGTGAGTGCCTTTCTGTCGTTGCTCGTGCGCCAGGTCCGTGACAACCGCGGTGCGTTGGTCGTCGCGCCGCTCGCGAGCGCCGTCGTGCTCGGTGGCGTGTTCGCGTGGTTCCCGGGTCCGAATGCGGTCGGCGAGGCCACGGCCTACGCGATCGGGTCGCTGACGGTTCTCTGGACGCTGTATTTCGCGGCGGATTCGTTCGCGAGCGATGGTGCGACGGGGAGGCTCGCGACGCTCGCGCTGCTTCCGGTGCGCGCGCGCACGTTGTGGAGCTCGCGCGTGGCCTTCGTGGCGCTGGCGAGCGTCGGACAGGGGCTGTTTGCACTCGGCTTCGGGCTCGGCCTGCATGGGGCGCTCGGTTCGGAGCTTTCGTTGGAGGCCTCCATTTCCGGAATGAGGCCAATGCTGCCGTGGTTGCCGTCTCTGGCAGTGATCGCGGCCGCGGCGATGGTCGCGTCGCTCGTCGTCGAGACGGCGCTCGCGGCGATGATCGGATCCCTGCTCTCGCTCGGCGCGATCGGGCTCGCGGCCGCGCCGGCCTGGCGGGCGCTCGCGCTCTCGGGCATCGACGTCACGCCTGCGCTGCGGAACGGTGTGCTGTTGCAGGTTCTGCTCGCGGTCGCTTTTCTCGCGCTCGGCGCTCACGCCTTCGTGCGTGGCCAGCGGAGGCTCGGGTCACGCTCCGTGCGCGCGTGGCAGGCGACCTGGCCCGTGCTCGCGACGTTGACGCTCGGCAGCATCGCCAGCGCCGCCGAATACTCGCGGCGCACCGCCGTCGAGCTCGAAAACCCGCGACTCCGGTACCGTTCGGCCGCCGCGAGCAAGGACGGCCGCCATGTCGTGTTGGAGGCGCACTTCGAACTGCCTGGCAACGACGGTCCGCTTCCCAGCGCGTGGCTGCTGGATATCGAGAGTGGCCAGAGGGAATTGCTGGGCCGTGCAGCGGACGTCCTGTCCGATCGATTCACAGGACGTCAGCTCGCCTGGGACGCGGAGCATCCGCTTCGGATTCGTGACTTCGGTGCGTTGGTGTGGCGTGATCGAGTGGAACTCATCGAAGTCGCGATCGGTGGTGAAGGCGGTGCTCGCGTCCGGCGGGAAATGATGACGATGGACGCGGGGTTCTCGTTCCAGACGACGCTCGTGCCCAGTTGGGCGAACGTCGAGCGCATCCGGCGCCGTGGCTCCGACGATGTCACGGTCGTGCGCTGGGGGGACCGCGAGCGGCGTTTCGACGGTCAAATGGGTAGGGTCTGGCCCGTGCGCGTGATCTTCCCGACGCCGGAACCCGGAGTGCTGCTGGTCGTGCGCGACGGTCAGCTCCTGCGGATCGACATGGCGGACGACGAGGAACATGTGCTGTTGTCCGGAGTCGATAGCTGGATCGATCCGAGTCCAGATGGCTCGGCCTTGCTGCTGCGGACGAAGGATGCGTCGCTCGTTCTGGACTCACGCAGCGGATCCCCGTTGCGCGCGCCGTTCCCGCGGGACGAGGCATACGTGGCGTGGGTCGACGCGCCCGACGCTTCGAAGGTGCTCCAGCTGCAGAGCCACGGCCAGCGCGAACTGCCCACGCGACTCCTCGACCTCGACACCGGCGTCGAACTCGAGATCGAGCGCGATCATCGGCACCAACTTCTGCTGCGCGTCGGCGCGCGCGGCTACCTGTACGTGCGAGGCGACGGGGATCTGGTGCTCACGTCGCTCGATGGATCGAGCGAGCGCGTGCTCGTCGATCGTTAGACGCGCCCGGGCGCGTCGTCGCCCTCGGGCTCGTCGTCGTCAGCGTCGACTTCGTCCGGATCGACGTCGTCGAGGTCCAATCCATCGAGTTCCTCGTCGCCGAGGTCGTCCTCGACCTCATCCGACGCGGGCGCGCCCTCCTCGTCGTCCTCGGGCGGCTTGCCGGTCTGCGCGATGATGCGGTCGCGCTCGAGCGCCTTGCGAATCGCGCTGTCGAGCTCCTGGGCCTGCTCGATCGCCTCGTCGTAGATCCAGTGCAGGTGGGGGACCTTGCGCGTCTCGAGCACGCGCGCGACCTGGCGCTGGATGAAGCCGCCGGCCGAGGCCAGCATGTGCTCGGCCTTGCTGCGCTCCGCCTTGCTGCCGAGCACCGAGTAGAAGATCTTGGCGTGGCTCAGGTCGTTGGAGAGCTCGACGCGCGTGATCGTGACGAGCACGTTGCGCGGGTCGCGCACCTCGAACTCGAGCGCGTGGGCGGCGCGCTCGTGGATGCGCGCCTCGAGCTTGGCGATGGTCCGGGGATTCGCCATGGCGATGGGTGGGTGCGGAGTCTTGAGAACGGCGCGGGGCGCGCGAACGCGCCCCGCACGCGGAAGCCAGCGTCAGCTCTTCCCGAGCTTGCGCTTGACCGGAACGATCTTGTAGGCCTCGAGCACGTCGCCGAGCTCGTACAGGTCGAAGTCCTTGAGCGTGACGCCGCAGTCGAAGCCCTCGCGGACTTCCTTGACGTCGTCCTTCTCGCGGCGCAGGCCCGCGATCGTGGTCTCGAGCACGAGCTTGCCCTTGCGCAGCACGCGCACGCGGCTGTCGCGCGTGACCGAGCCGTCGATCACGTGCGAGCCGGCGATCGTGCCGAACTTCGACGACTTGAACAGCGCGCGCACCTCGATGTGACCCGTGATCTGCTGGGTCATCTCGGGCGAGAGCGTGCCTTCCATCATCACGCGCAGGTCGTCGAGCAGCTCGTAGATCACGTCGTAGGGGCGGATCTCGATGCCCTGGCGCTCGGCGGCGTCGCGTGCCTTGGCGTCGGTGCTCACGCGGAACGCGAGCACGGTGCCGCCGCTGGTCGCCGCGAGGTTGACGTCGTTCTCCGTGACCGTGCCGAGGCCGCTGGAGAGCAGCTTGACGTCGACTTCCGCGTGCGTGAGGCCCTTGATCTGGGCCTCGAGCGCCTGCAGCGAGCCCTGCACGTCGGAGCGCAACACGACGTTGATGGTCTTCTTCGACTGGTCGGCGAGAGCCTGCAGGATGTTCTCGGTCGTCGTCTGCTTGCGTTCCGCCATCGACATCTGGCGGTTCTTCTTGCGCCGCTCTTCCGCGACCTCGCGGGCCTGGTCGAGCTTGGCGACGACGTAGAACGAGTCCCCGACGCTCGGCAGCTCGTCGAGACCGGTGACGCGCACCGGCATCGAGGGGCCCGCCGTCTCGATCTTCTGGCCCCGGTCGTCGAGGATCATGCGCACGCGGCCGAAGCCTTCGCCCGCGAGGATCACGTCGCCGGTGTTGAGCGTGCCGTCCTTGACGATCAGGTGCGCGACGCGACCGAGACCCTTCTCGACCTCGGCCTCGAGCACGAGACCGGACGCGGGACCCTTGGCGTGGGCCTTGAGCTCGAGCACTTCGCTCTCGAGGAACACGCGCTCGAGCAGCTCGTCGACGTTCTTGCCCGTCAGCGCGCTGATCTCGAGCATCGCCGTGTCGCCGCCCCATTCCTCGGGGATCAGGCCTTCCTTGGAGAGCTGCTCGCGCACGCGCTGCGGGTTGGCGCCGGGCTTGTCGCTCTTGTTGAGCGCGACCACGACCTTCTTCTTGGCCGCGCGCGCATGGCTCAGCGCCTCGACCGTCGCCGGCATCACGCCGTCGTCGGCCGCGACCACCAGCACCACGATGTCGACCGCATCGGCGCCGCGGGCGCGCATCGCGGTGAACGCCTCGTGACCGGGCGTGTCGAGGATCGTCAGCGCGTGGCCCGACTTGGTCGTGACCTGATAGGCGCCGATGTGCTGCGTGATGCCGCCCGACTCGCCCGCGGCGATCTTCGAGCTGCGGATGCGGTCGATCAGCGTCGTCTTGCCGTGGTCGACGTGGCCGAGGATCGCGATCGACGGCGCGCGCACGATCAGCTCGGACTCCTCGACCTCGGTGCGGTGCTTGACGAAGGCGGCGACCAGCTCGGTCTCGGCCTGCACTTCCTGTTCGATCACCAGCGTGACGCCAAATTCCATGGCGATCAGGCCCGCGGTGTCGTCGTCGAGGATCGAGTTGATGTTGAGCAACCCGAGGTTCTGCTGCATCGCCTTGGCGAGCAGCTGCGTCGTCTTGATCGACATGCCCTCGGCGAGCTTCTTGACCGTGATCGGCGCGGCGAGCACGACCTCGCCACCTGACATCGGCGAGGCGCTGACGTCGGTCGGGCGACCGCGCTGCTGGCGCACCGGGGCGCCGCCCATCGGCGTCGGGCCGCGCTTGTTGTTGCGCAGGAAGCGGGCGTTGGCCTGCTCCTTGAGCTGCGAGGCCGTCATCTGGCCACGGCTGCCCGTGTCGCCGCGGACGAGCGCACGCTTCTTGTCGTGGCCGAGCGTCGGCAGCACGTTCGGAGTGACGTCGTCCTTCGAGCGCAGGCGGCGCGAGTCGGGACGCTTGGGCGCGGCGGTGGTCTGGACCTTCGAGAGGTCGACGAAGCCGACGACCTTGCCCGGACGACGCGCGGCCGGGCGAACGAGGTCGGGATTCTCGCCGGGCTTGAGCTCGACGGGGGCGACGGCCTCGGCGGCGGTCGGCTCCGCAGCGAGTTCGGCGGCGAGCGGCTCGG
>JABWBL010000713.1 GCA_013360535.1 Planctomycetaceae bacterium | reverse complement strand
CGACGCGCCGTGCACGTGGGCCGGGCTCTGCGCGAGGATCGTCTCGAGCTGCGCATCCGCGCGCTCGAGCTCGCCCGCCAGCACGAGGAACTCGACCAGCTGCCCACGCGCGTCGAGGTCGGTCGGCTTCGCGCGCACGAGCGCCACCTGCGCCGCGAGCGCCTCGGCGAGCTTGCCTTGCTGGAACAGGTCTGCGGGCTGCGTCATCGGCGTCGGTCTCCTCGGGGCACGATCTCGGTGCGCAATCGTACCGTCGTGGCCATCTCGTCGATCTGGAACTGCGGCCTCAGGAAGAAGCGCGAAGTGAACACGCCGGGGCGGCGCGGGTCCTCGGTGACCTCGGCGCGGCCTTCGGCGAGCGGGTACTCGCGGCGGCGCTCGTCGGGCATGTCGTCGGCGTCGGCCGCGTAGCGCAGGAGCCACTCGTTGAGCTGCTCCTCGATCGCCGCGGCCGTGCGCACCGAACCGACCGCGTCGCGGCCCATCACCTTGAGGTAGTGCGCAAAACGCGCCGCGCACAGGATGTAGTGCATCATCGCCGACAGCCGGCTCGAGGCCTCGGCCTCGGGCGTGTCGTAGCGCGCGGGCTTCTGGATCGAAGGCACGCTGTAGAACACCGCCGCGCTCGCGCCGGGCGCCTGGCACAGCGGAATGAAGCCCAGCGCCGCGAGTTCCTTCTCGCGCGCATCGGTGAGCTGCACCTCGACCACGCCCCGCGGGGCGACGCCGCGCCGGTCGGTCGCGCTCCAGCACTCGGGCAGGTTGGTCACCATGCCTCCGCCGCCGTGGGCGTCGACGCCGCGGATCGCCGCCAGCCAGCCGTTGTCGAAGTAGGAGCGCAGCAGCACCGTGCCCATGCCCCAGATCGCGTTGCCCCACAGGTACTGCTCGTGCCGCGACGTGTCCTCGCGGAAGCGGAAGCGATCCTCGCGCGTGGCCGTCGGCACCCACGGGCGGCGCAGCAGGATGCGCGGGAGCACGATCCCGATGAAGCGCGCGTCGTCGCTCGCGCGGAAACGGTCCCAGCGCGCGTACTCCGGCTGGGTCAGCGGGTTGGTGGCCTTCTCGAGGTTGAACGGGCGCTCGAGCTCGGACAGGCTCTCGAGGCCGAAGAGCAGCGGATGCGCGCCGACAAACAGCGGCGCGAAGGCCGCGGCGGCGACCTCCGACAGCCCCCGCAGCGCGTCGACGTCGTCGGTGCGGTCGTCGGGGCGCGGGCGGTGCGCGATCTGGTAGTCGCCGAGCAGCGCACAGAACGGCAGGCCGCCGGGCGTGCCGAGTTCCTCGCTGTAGACCTTGTGGAAGATCTGGCTCTGGTCGATCTCGAGCGCGCGCTCGATGTCGCGCACGAGCTCCTTCCACGCGACGTCCAGCACGCGCAGGATCACCTGCGGGCAGGGATATTCGCGCTCGCGGTGGCGCGGGTCGCGCAGGTCGCGCGCGAGCTGGCTCGCTTCGTCGGGCACCTCGTCGACCAGCAACTTCAGGCCGCGCCAGCGTGCCTCGAGCGCCTGGAAGCGCGGGTGGTGCAGGATCGCGTCGACCTGCTCCTCGAGCTTGGCGTCGAGCGCCGCGATCTCGAGCAGCAGCCGCCGCTGCACGTCGCGTGCGCTCGGGCGTGGCGCACT
>JABWBL010000712.1 GCA_013360535.1 Planctomycetaceae bacterium | reverse complement strand
CGCGACGTCGTGGCGCACGCTCGTGCGCGTCAGCACGCTGACGAGCGAGGTCGCGACCGCGATGCCGGCGGACGGGCCGTCCTTGGGGATCGCGCCCGCGGGGAAGTGCAGGTGCACGTCGAGGCGCTCGAGCGCATCCGGCTCGAGGCCCATGCGCGGCAGCTGCATGCGCACCCACGACAGCGCGGTCTGCACGGACTCGCGCATGACCTCGCCGATCGAGCCCGTGAGCTGCACGCGACCGGCACCGGGCATCGCGAGCGCCTCGATCGGCAGCAGCGCCCCGCCGAGATTGGTCCACGCGAGGCCGCACACGACGCCGATCCGCGCTTCGGAAGTGTGCACGAATGGATCGAGGTTCGGCGAGCCGAGCAACACGGGAAGCTGGCTCTTCTCCACGTGCAGGCCGGCGCCGTCGCGCACGAGCGAGACGGCGGCCTTGCGCGAGAGCGAGTCGAGGCAGCGCTGGAGCGCGCGCACGCCGGGTTCGGCGGTGTAGCTGCGCACGACGTCGACCAGCGCGCCGCGCGAGAGCGTCAGGTCGCGCGGCCCAAGTCCCGCGACCTCGCGCGCGCGCGGCAGCAGGTGCTCGCGCGCGATGGCGAGCTTCTCGGTCTCGGTGTAGCTGCCGAAGGGAATGATCTCGAGGCGGTCGGCGAGCGGCTCGGGCACGGGCTCGAGGTCGTTGGCCGTCACGAGGAACAGGCACTCGGACAGGTCGAAGGGCACGCCGAGGTAGTGGTCGACGAACTCGCGGTTCTGCTCGGGATCGAGGATCTCGAGCAGCGCGCTCGAGGCGCGGCTCCAGCCGCCCAGGTGCAGCTTGTCGAGCTCGTCGAGCAATACGACGGGGTTGCGCACGCCCGCGCGCGCGAGGCCGGAGAGCAGCTTGCCCGGAACGGCGCCCGCGTGTGCGAGGTGACGGCCGCGCAGCTCACCCTCGTCGGAGGAACCGACGTGGATGTGCACGAATTGCCGCCCGAGCGCCTCGGCGACCGCGCGCGCCATGCTCGTCTTGCCCGTGCCCGAAGGCCCGAGGAAACACAGCACGGTGCCGCGCGAGCTGCCGGAGAGGTGGCGCACGGCGAGGAACTCGGCGACACGTTCCTTCACGTCCTCGAGGCCGGTGTGCGTGAGGTCGAGCGCGGTGACGAGGCGCTGGAACTCGTGGCGCGAGGCCTCGGGATCTTTCGTGCTCGCGCCCCACGGCAGTTCGAGCAGCCACTCGATCCAGTTGCGGATGCGGCTCGATTCCTCGCTGCCGGGGCCCGAGCGCCGCAGGTGCGCCAGCTCGCGCGCGCAGGCGCGGCGCGCCGCTTCGCTGAGGTCGGCCTTCGCCACACGCTCCTCGAGCTCACGCGCGAGCGACTCGACCGGGTCGTCGAGCCCCAGCTCGCGTTCGATCACGCCGAGCTGTTCCTTGAGCAGCTGGCGGCGCAGCTCCTCCTCGACCTTGCCCTGCAGCGACGTGCTGACGTTGGCGCGCGCGATCTCGTGCGCGGCGAGTTCCGCGAGCAGCTCGAGGCGGCGCGCGACGTCGCTCTCGCCGAGCAGGCGCGCGCGGTCGGAGTAGGCGAGGTGGCTGCCGTCGTGCTGGATGTTGAACCCCACTGCCGCCATCGCGAGGCCGA